>JANODS010001019.1:0-2039 GCA_031412835.1 Acidobacteriota bacterium
CGAATGTCAGGGCGTCGGCTACGACGTTGCCATTCCCGTCTCCACCTTCACCCGCCTCCCCGACACCGGCCTCGAAGTCCGCCTCCGCATCCATACGAGCGTTCGCGAAGACGCCATCCAACTCTTCGGCTTCTTCACCTCCGAAGAAAAACAGCTCTTCGAAAAGCTCATCTCCGTCTCCGGCATCGGTGCGAAGCTCGCTCTAACCGCCCTCTCCGGCCTACCCCCCGCCGACCTCGCCGCCGCCATCCGGGGAGGGGAAGTCACCCAACTCACCCGCATCCCCGGCGTCGGCAAGAAAACTGCCGAGCGCATGATCCTCGAACTCCGCGACAAGCTCGATCTCGTCCTCCCCGGCACCGGGCCCAAGTCCATACCCGTCGCCCTCATGTCCCCTCTCGAAGCCGATATCATCTCCGCCCTCGTCAACCTCGGTTCCCCCCGCCCCGCCGCCGAAGCCGCCGTCCGCAAAGCCCGGACCACCGTAACCGGCGACGACTTCGAAACCCTCTTTCGCAAGTCCCTTGAACTGGTCAGGTAACCCATGTCCAACCGCAAAGATACTGCCGGTGTTCTCGACGAGGAAGAGAAGAAATTCGAGTCCTCCCTCCGTCCCCGCCGCCTCGCCGATTTCACCGGCCAACCCAAGCTCAAAGAAAATCTCGCCATCGCCATCGAAGCCGCCCGCCAACGCGGCGATGCCATGGATCACGTTCTCCTTTACGGCCCCCCCGGCCTCGGCAAAACCACCCTCGCCCAACTCATCTCCCAGGAACTCGAAGTCGCCTTCGAACAAACCGCCGCCCCCATCCTCCAGAAGAAGCTCGACCTCACCGGCGTTCTCACGAACGTCCAAGCCCGCCAAGTCTTCTTCATCGACGAGATACACCGCCTGCTCCCCGACGTCGAAGAGATTCTTTATTCCGCCCTCGAAGATTTCCGCGTCGACATCATGGTCGGCACCGGTCCCGGTGCCCGCACCCACTCCCTCCCCATCCAGCGCTTCACCGCCGTCGGCGCCACCACTCGGCAAGGTCTCATCTCCGCCCCCCTCCGCGGTCGCTTCGGCCTCGTCCTCCGGCTGAACCACTACAACGAAGCCGACCTCACCGCCATCGTCCTCCGCTCCGCCCGCCTCATGGAGCTAACCATCGTCGCCGACGCCGCGGCCGAAATCGCCCGTCGAGCCCGCGGCACCCCCCGCATCGCCAACCGCCTCCTCCGCCGCGTCCGCGACTACGCTCAAGTCCGCGCCAACGGCGAAATCACCTTCCCCGTCGCCATGACCGCCCTCGACCTCCTCGAAGTCGACCGTTTCGGCCTCGACGAAATTGACCAGAAAATCATGCTGACGATTCTCGACAAATATGCCGGGGGCCCCGTCGGCATCAACACCATCGCCGCCTCCATCGACGAAGAGTCCGCCACCATCGAAGAGGTCTACGAACCCTACCTCATGCAGCTCGGCTTCCTCGACCGCACCCCCCGTGGCCGCGTCGGCACCCGCCGCGCTTTCGACTATTTCAAAATCGCCCCCCCCGCCGCCGGCCCCCAAAACTCACTCTTTTGATCACCGCCTACCTCGGTCTCGGCTCCAACCTCGGCGACCGCCAGGCCCACCTCGCCTTCGCCCTCGCCGAACTCCGTCCCGTGCGCCTCTCGCCTTTCTACGAAACCGCCCCCCTCGGCTATCTCGACCAATCTCCGTTCCTCAACTGCGTCTGCGAAATCCAAACCGCCCTCTCCCCCTGGGCCCTCCTCCACGAAGTCCACCGCATCGAAAATCTCCGCCACCGCCTCCGCCCCTTCCCCAATGCCCCCCGCACCCTCGATATCGATATATTGCTATATAGCAATGTCGTCCTCTCCTCCCCCCGCTTGACCCTCCCCCATCCCCGCCTCGCCCAACGCGCCTTCGTCCTCGCTCCCCTCGCCGATCTCCTCCCAGCCTATCTCCCGCTCCTCGCCCAACTCCCCGACCAGCAAGTCACCCGGCTAGACTAGCTAATAGATGCGCTATCTCCTCCTCCTCGCCCTCC
>JANODS010001020.1:0-1092 GCA_031412835.1 Acidobacteriota bacterium
GTCGCCTTGAAGGTGCTCTGAATAAACTCACCCCGGCACCCGCCCACGTTCCCCCACCGCACCCCGCCATCGGCCTTCCATCCCTTCGGCAAAAGCACGCTGAACGATTCCACCGGACGCTCAAAGCCGTTCCGGTCCAGAAACCGCACCCGATTCACGTGCAAAAAGTCCTGCCCGGTCGCGACCTCAAGCCCCAAGACACAAAAACCCAGTATCGCGGAAACTATCGAATTATTCGCCATGCCCAGTTATCGGTTCGCCTCGGAAAAAGTTGTTAGAATAACCGCAGCAAAAATGATCCCCGCCACAAAATTAACCCGCCGCCAAATGTTCGGCACCCTCGCCGCCGCCACCACCCTCCCCGCCGCCGCCACTCCCGAACGACCCAACATACTCTACATCTATACCGACGACCACTCCTACCGCACTCTCAGTTGTTACAAGGAAGCCTACCCCTGGGTGAAGACCCCCAACATCGACCGCCTCGCCAAACAAGGCGTCCGCTTCCTCGCCGCCTATAACGGCTCCTGGTGCATGCCCTCCCGCTCCACCATGCTCACCGGCCGCCACTCCTACGGTGCCGAATCCATGCGCATGGAAGGCCCCTACCCCGGATGCGAATACGACCCCGAAAAATGCCCCTTCTGGCCAAAAATCCTCCGCCAAAAAGGCTACTTCACCGCCCAGATCGGCAAATGGCACACCGGCACCGATACCGGCTTCGGCCGCGACTGGGACTACCAAATCGTCTGGAACCGCCCCAAATTCACCGAAAACAGCCAAAACTACTACTACGATCAGCCCATCACCTACCACGGCGGCAAAACCGAAATCCTCAAACGCTACTCCACTGACCAGTACACCGATTGGGCCGTCGACTTCCTCAAAGGCGAAGGCCGCGACAAAGCCAAACCCTGGTATCTCTGGCTCTGCTACGGTGCCGTCCACAGCCCCTATCAACCCGCCCAGCGCCACCTCAACGAACTCCCCGGCATCGACTTCGAAACCCCCAAAGATATCTATCCGCCCCGCGCCACCAAACCCGACTGGGCCCAGAAAATTAACGCCTGGTCCAAAGGCCCGGATGGCACC
>JANODS010001021.1:0-1419 GCA_031412835.1 Acidobacteriota bacterium
CCATAACGCCGACCTCGCGGAGCACCATGTTGCGGATGTCGCTGCCGTTAGCTCCGATGGCGAGGCGAATGCCGATTTCGCGGGTGCGGCGGGTGACTGTGAAGGCGAGCACTCCGTAAAGGCCGACAGCGGCCAGCAAAGTCGCCAGACCCGCGAAGGCGGCGGCGAGGGTCGAAATCATGCGGTCGATGGCGATGTTGTCGTTGACCTGGGCTTCTAGAGTCTTCAACTCTTCGATGGGCAGGTTGGCGTCGAGCGAGGCGATGGCCTGGCGGAGAGACGGGATGAACTGCTCGGGGGGTAACGTTACCTTGACGTAAAACGAAGACGAACCGATGGACTTGTCCTGACGGTAGGGCGTGTAGAAGAGCGGCGGGATCGCATCCTTCACATCGCTGTATTTGGCGTCCTTGGCGATGCCGACGATTTCGATATCGTTCGTTTTGCCCGCCCCCTGTTGCATCCGCTTGCCGAGGGCGGCGCCGGAGGGGGAGAATTTGCGGACGAAGGCTTCGTTGACAATGGCTACTTTGGGGGCGTTCGCGGCGTCGCGGGGGGAGAATTCGCGCCCGGAGATGAGAGGCACTCCGAGGACGCGGAAGAAGCCGGGACCGACCTCGTTAAACATCGAATGGGTGTCAGTGTCGGGTCCGGCTTCGAAGCCGTCAATGGAGACGTTGCTGCCGTAGTTGTTTCCGGCGATGAGAGGGACGAGCGAGGCGGTGACGCCGGTGACCCCGGGGAGCGTGGCAAGCTTTTCTTCAATCTGCTCGAAGAGGGCGCGGGAACGTTCGGGGGGGTACTGGTTGAGCTCGGGCGAGAGGCCGAAGACAATGGTGTTGGCGGTGGAGATGCCGAGGTCTACCTTCATGATCTTGACGAGGCTTTTGAGGAAGAGTCCGGCGGAGATAAGAAGCAGGAGAGACAGGGCGATTTGGGCGGTGACGAGGGTGTTCCGAAACCGGGTGGCCGAACGGGAAGAGGAGACGTTGGCCCCTTGGTCCTTCATAGCGGACGCCAGGTTTTGACGGGTGGAATGGGCGGCGGGGAAGAGGCCGAAGAGGAAGCCGGCGACGAGCGAAAGGACGAAGGCGAAGAGGATCGTGACCGGGCGGAGGGCGGGGCTGATGATGTTACCGGCGTCCGGGGGGAGGAGCGCGACGACGACCTGGTTGGTGGCGTAGGCGATGAAGAGTCCGGCAAAGCCGGCGAGGACGGAGAGGACTAGCGACTCGGTGAGCAGTTGGGCGACGAGTTGGCCGCGGGAGGCACCGAGGGAGAGACGGATAGAGAACTCCTTGGCTCGATTGGCGGAACGGGCGAGAAGGAGGTTGGCGATATTGGCGCAGGCGATGAGGAGGACGAAGGCGGTGATGGCGAGGAGACTCAATTTTCTACGCTACCCTGCTACCCTATTCT
>JANODS010001022.1:0-1490 GCA_031412835.1 Acidobacteriota bacterium
GCGCTGGGCTCGTCACCGGCAACCAAGCCGCTTCGGCTTTCGACGTCGTCCCCAGCGCTTTCCGCGCCACGGCCATCGGCGTACTCAACTTCCTCGGCTGTTTCATCTCCGGCTTCGCACCGTATCTCGGCGGGGTCGCGCGGGATACGATCGGGGTCGGCCAGTTGATGGCCTTCACCGGCATCGCTTATCTGCTGACCGCCTGCCTCATTCTCTACGCCGTCCTCCGGCTATTTCCCAAGGACCACGCCGCCGCTCACTTCACCAATTCGTGATGTCGCTTCCGCGCGGCCAAAGCCTTCTCCCTCGCCCCTTGCTTGGCGTAGAGTTGCGCCAGCGCATAGTAGGCCGGCGCGTACTCCGGGTTCAACTTGACCACCCGCTCCAGCAGTTCCACCGCCCGCCCCGGCTCGGCCCGCTTATGCAGGGCAAACGCCGCCGGCCAGAACTTCGGGTCCAAGGCCCAAGCCTTCTCCCACAACGCCGCCTCGCCCCGCTCCAGGCCTAACAAATACCACCCCAAGGCTGACCCCGCGTGCCCCGCCACATATTTCGCCAAACGCGCCTCCACCGCCTTACCGGCCGGCAGCAGCGTCTCAAGGCCCGCGTACAAGCTCTCTTCTTCCGGGGCCAAATCAATCGCCGCCACGAACGCCGTCACCGCCGCCGCGTTCCTGCCCTGCGCATAAAGCGCCAGCCCGAGCAGTCGCCACAGCTCCGCCTCCTTCGGGAACGTCTTCACCGCCACCTGCAACACCGCCTCGGCCCGCTTCTCCTGCCGCGCGTCGAGCAGACCCTGCCCCACTTCGCCCATTCTCCGGGCGAACATCGCCCGCCCCCGCTCCACCATCGGCGACCCCGGGGCCAGCTTCCCCGCCCGCTCCATCGCCGCCACGGCCAACCCCGCCTCTCCAGTTCGAAGCCGGGCATCGGCCACCGCCAGCCACATCACCGGCTCGCCCGGAGCCAGCTTCACCGCCTCCTCCAGCGCCGCCCGCGCCTCCACCACGTTCCCGGCCTTCAAGGCCGCAATCCCTTTTTGGAGCCACTCCTCCGCGCCGAACAACAGCAGCGCCAGGACTAACGCCACGGCACCCGTCCCACAACCCCGGCCCCTTCTTTCATCCGGTACAGTGCTCCCGCCTCCAGCTTACCCATCACCTCGGTCTCGCCATTCGACCACCGAACTTCGACGCGGTCAGCCACCTTTGCGGCCCCCAAGCCGAACAGCAATGTGAAGTCATGCTGCGACCCATAACTCCCGCCGCTACGAACCTCCTCGGTCTGAATCTTGCCTGCGACGGTCACCGTGACCCGCGCCCCGATCGCGCTTCGATTGCCCCGTGTCCCTTCTAAACGAACGCCCAAGCTGGCTCCCCTCTTCCCGTCAACTTTATACACCGAAGGTGTCGCGTTCATATTCGCCACCACCACCTCCGCCGCGCCGTCTCCGTCCAAGTCCCCCACGGCCAATCCGCGCGAGGCCATCG
>JANODS010001023.1:0-11505 GCA_031412835.1 Acidobacteriota bacterium
CTTGGTCAAGAAATTGGAAAGGCCCTTTCCTCAAGTTCAATCTGTCCGAACTCGTCGTCGATGAGCTTCTGTATCCGCTCCGTCTCTTGATAAAGATGGGCGAGTTCGCCCGCACACTCGAGCCATGGTTTTCCTAAGGCAGCCGCCGTGGTCGCGGCGGGGCTAGAGTCTGGGTCCGGGATCTTCTGTGTAGGCTTCATAACGATTTGCTTCTGTGGTCCATTTTAGCGGTGGGGCCCGCTGGTGGGCCAATTTGTTTGCCAGCCAGGGGGCCGCACCGCTAGGGAGGCGAACTGCGCCGTGCTCCGAATGTTACCTCATATTCTTGGCCATCTCCTCGTGCATCGCCGCCATTTCGCTCATGGTCTTCGCCGCTTTACGACAATGTTCGGCGTAAGCTAGGCAGTGCGAAGCGGTATCAGGCGCGTTGGGGCGCTTCATGTCGCTGATGGTCGGATTGGCCTTGTACTTCGCGGCGAGTTCGGCATGTTCGGTGGCCTCGGCCTCATGCTTGGCGGCGACCGCTCGATAGTGCGCGGCTAGCTTGCGGTGATCGGCCGCGGTCTTTGCCGAGGCGACGAGATCGGCCAACTGCTTCTTGCCGAGAAGCTTCCCGGCGGTTTGGGCGTCGCTCGAAAGTGGCGCAAAGAGGGCTCCGCCGACAAGAGCGGTGGCCGCAAATACACGTCGATTGGTTGTAACTTGTTTCATGATTGGTTTCCTCGTGAAGTCCGGGGGATGGCCCGGAGCGGGGGTTGGCATTTGTGTTCGGCTACTTGGCCGCTTCCATTTTTTTCCGTGGCGACGGCGATCAAGAGCGCGCCGGAGGCCTCGTCGAGCAAAGTGAGCGGTACCCCGACTTTGGCGCAAGCGGTCTCGCAGGTTAGATGCTTTTCGCCCCTACTGTTGCACGACCCGTAAAAGCCGGTGTCGATGACGAGCGTTGTCCTCGGGATCTCCTTGCCGTCGTGCTGCCTTCAACTGCTATGCCTTAAGCCACTGTCGGGAAGACATTGTGATGGCGCCGCATGCGGAGGTTTAAGAAACGCCTAGATCCGCAGGATCGACGAGAGGGCTACGGGGCTGGCACCGGGGAACTGCTCGTCGACAAGGGTTAGCGGCGACGAGGAAGGCACCGGAACCATTCGGGCTTCGATGCGCACAGCCCCGATGGAAGCCGTTTGGAAATGATCGGCGTAAGAAGCGTGGAAACCTTCCACGGCCACTAGCTCTTGATGGAAACACGGCTCACCTTTGGCTGGCGGGGGAGCGTCCTTGGGTGAGTGGTGCTGGTGGCACGGCAAATCGTGAGGGGTGGTGGTGGCTAAGGTTGCCTCTGCTTGGCGTTCCAAGCTTAGGAACGAACAGAACTCTATACATTGGGTTCCGCCCAAGATGGCCCCAACTAAGACTGGTACCACGAGTTGGAAAAAACTTACCATCTGGCCCAATCCTAGTCCCTTTCGCTATATTAAGCAATTCTATTTTTTGCAGCTTTGGATTCGGCGCGGGCGATTCTCTCGATCCAGCGGTACTTACACAGGGGCGCGCTCGGAATATCTTCGCCGGCTTGGGGGACAAGATCGCGATTGGGATCTTCAAGGCATCCGCCTCGGCCTTCATGACGGTTCGGCTACTCCACCGTTTGGAGGCCGTGGTTTACGTTCGGCAGGCTGCTTAGTCACTGCCGACACCGCGTGATCTATCGCAGGCTCAGGAAGACGAGGCCGGCAGCGGCCACGACGGCGCTGAGAAAAGCGTAGGTTTTGTTTTGCATTTGGGGTTCTCCTTTTCGGTCGCACTGATCCTATCCCTAATGAGAAATCAGCGCAAGCCCCCTGCGCGCCTGTGTCAGGGCAAAGTAGAAATGGCGGATTGCTTGTGCTGTATCCGTAGTCGCTCGTGATCGCTAACTTTGCGTGGTATCCGGCGAGCGAAACTTTTGTTAAGAATTGTGAAATCTGATCCAAACGGATTGCGTCTACCGTTCGTCTAAATTGTTTACGAGGAGACCTCTTGTGCTGAATCCTACCGTGTCGGTCGTTGCAGTCATGGCGGCTTTGCTCTTGTCTTGCGGTCCGCCGGGCCCGAAAGTAAGTCTGGCGGCCGCGACTCCGCCTTCTCCGGCTCCTTCCACCACGCTGCGTACCACCGGCACTGTCCAGGCGTTGAAATCTTCTTCCGTTCGCGTTCCGCAGATCACGGGTTTGACCAGCCGCGTGACGCTGGCCTATCTGATCCCGAACGGCAAGCGCGTGGCGCGGGATGAGATTTTGGCCGAGTTTGACCGGACGGCGATTCTGGACGAAGTGCGCGAGACCGAGGCGAAGATCGCCGAGGCCGGCCACCAGATGGAAGAGAAGCAGGCGCAGATGCGGAGCGACCGGGCCAAGCGCGAATCGACCGCGCAGGAGGCCAGGGCAGATCTGCAAAAGGCGCAACTGCAACTGCGGAAGGGCCCGATTCTGAGTGAGATCGAGCGGCTGAAGAATGAAGGGAAAGCGAAGACGGCGACGGCTCGGGTGGCGAGTTTGGAGAAGTCGCACGGCTTTCGTACGCAGGCCGAAGCGGCCGCTCTCAAAGGGCAGGAGCTGAAGCTGGAGCGGCTGAAGCTGAATCTGGAACGGCTGCGCCGGAACCTGGATCGGCTGGTGATAAGGAGTCCGCATGACGGCATGGTGGCGCTGGAGAATGTGTTTCGGAGTGGCTCGATGGGGCCGGCGCAGGAGGGCGACCAGATGAACTCGGGGCAGCCGGTGCTGCGCTTGTTCAGCCCGGACCATATGGTGGTGGATGCGCTGGTGAATGAGTCCGACATCGCGGTGTTGCGGCCGGGGGTGCGGGCGAAACTCTATTTGGACGCTTATCCGGGGGCGGAGTTTGTGGCGGAGTTGGCGAACTCGAGCCCGATTGCGACGGCGGGGATGGATTCGCCGGTGCGGACGTTTTCGGCCCGGTTCAAGGTGTTGACGGATGATCCGCGGCTGCTGCCGGACCTTTCGGCGGCGCTGGAGATTCAGCGCGAGGCGCGGCCATGAAAATTCTGGGAATGATTCTAGTCGTGGCTGGTTTGGCGGGGGGCGGCTATTGGTTCAGCCGGTCACCGAACTGGTCAGGGCAACCGGTGGAGGCGCGTTCGAGCCTGCCGACCGCGATCGCTCGGCAAGGGGAGTTTCTCGTGATTACGACGTGCCGCGGGGACCTGGTGGCAAGCCGCTCGGTGCTGGTGACGGCTCCGCTGAACGTGCCCGACCTGCGCATTGTCTGGCAGGCACCAAACGGCGACCCGATTAAGGCCGGCGAAGTGATGCTGAAGTTCGATGTTAGCAGTGCGCAGCGGCAGAACCAGGAGAAGGAGGCGAGCCTGCGGCAGGCGGAGGCGCAGTTGGCCGAGGCGATGGCGCAGGCGCAGATGGCGGGGGCGCAGAGCGAGTTGGACATCGCGACGCAAAAGACGCAGACGGAGCGGGCTCGGTTGGAAGTTTCGCGGGGCGAGATTCTGAGTGTGTTGCAGGCCGAGGAGAAGAAGATTGACCATCGGCTGGCGCAGGATAAGTTGCGGGTGAAGGAGGCGGATGCGGAGCTGATCCAATCGCAGAACGGATCGAAGGTGGCGGCGCTGCGGGCGGCGGTGGCGAAGGTGCAGGCGGAGGTGGACCTAACGAAAAAGAGGATTGGGCAGATGGAGGTGAAAGCACCCGCAGGCGGGGTGGTGAACTATCTGATGAATTATTCGCAAGGGTGGATGAACGCGAAACCGTTCAAGGTGGGGGATACGGTTTGGCCGGGGAGTTCGGTGGCGGAGATTCCGGACTTGAGCAGCCTGCAACTGAAGGGGAAGTTGGAGGAGACGGAGCGCGGCCGGTTGAAGCCGGGGATGGCGGCGCGGATTCTGCTGGACCCGTTTCCGGAGAAGCCGTTTGAGGCGACGCTAGCGGCGATTGCGCCATTGGCGGAGCAGAATTTCGAATGGCCGCCATCGCGGAATTTTCGGGCGTACGGGGCGTTTGCACAGATGGACGGGCGGTTGCGGCCGGGGATGAATGGGCGATTGGACGTGATTGTGGATCGGCTGCCGCGGGCGATTAGCGTGCCGGCGAAAGCGATTTTCAATCGGAACGGGAAGCCGGTGGTGCTGGTGCCGGGGGCGCAGGGGTTGGAGGCGTATGCGGTGGAGGTGTTGGCGCGGAATCCGGACGAGGTGGCGGTGAAAGGGATTGCGGCGGGGACGAAGGTGGCGTTGGTGGATACGGATCGGGAGAAGAAGAAGTGAAGCGAACTCTGTTGCGGGCGGTGTTGTCGCTGGGTTTAGTTTCGTTGCTGGGGGCGGCGGCGTGGAGCGGCTATCAGACGGTGGAGCGTTGGAAGCAGGGCGAAGCGCGGACGGTTCCGACGGCGAAGGTGAGCCGGGGGGATGTGGCGTTTCCGATTTCGGCGAAGGGAAGTTTGCAGGGCGGCAATTCGAAGATGCTGGTGGCCCCGATGACGGGGAGCCGGGAGTTGACGATTACGCAGCTTTCGAGGCCGGGGGATTTGGTGACGCCGGGGGACGTGGTGGCGCAGTTCGATACGACCGAGGAGACGCACAAGCTGCGGGAGGCGAATGCGGATTTGGCGGAGGCGGAGCAGTTGGTGGCGCAGGCGGGATTTGAATCTTCGGCGCGGGAGGAGGAGTTGGGTACGGAGTTGATTGTGGCACGGGGGGACTTGGAACAGGCGGAGATAGAGTGTCGGCGGAATCCGCTGTTGGCGGCGATTGTGGTGCAGCAGAACGAACTGATGCTGCGCGATGCCCAGGATCGGAAAGCGAAGCTGGAGAAAGAGTATCCGCAGCGGAAGGCGGCGGCGCGGGCTTCGGTGAGCATTCAGGAGGCGGGCCTGAAGAAGGCGACGGTGATGGCGGCGACGGCCAAACGGAACATCGAGATGATGACGTTGAAGGCACCGACGGGCGGGTACGTGAACGTTGAAGCGAATACCAATGGCAACTTCTTTTTCAGTGGAATGATCTTTCCGACGCTGCAAGTGGGCGATACGGTGCGAGCGGGCATGGCGGTGGCGCAGATTCCGGATTTTAGTTCGTGGGAGGCGTCGGTGGTGGTGACGGAGGCGGATCGAGGATTGCTAGCGGTGGGGCAGCCGGCGGTGGCGAAGGTAGTGGCGTTGCCGGGGCGGAGTTTGAAGGCCAAGGTGTCGAATCTGGGAGGGACGTCGGGACCGCCGTGGCAGCGCCGATTTGAGTGCAAGCTGACGATTCTTGACCCTTTGCCGGCGCTGCGGCCGGGGATGAGCGTGAATGTTCAAATACTCACGGAGACGATGAAGAACGTGATTTGGGTGCCGACGCAGGCGGTGTTTCAGAGTGATGGGCGGACGTTTGTTTATGTCTCCGAGGGGGGCTCGTTTGTGGCCAAGGACGTTACGCTGCTGCGACGGGGGGAAAGCCAGGTGGTGATTGAAGGGCTGCAAGCGGGGGCGGTGGTGGCGTTGGCCAGCCCGGATCAAAAAGACAGTTCGAACGCGAAATCGGCAGGGAAGAAATGGGGACGAGCCAGGGCATTGTTTCCGATGTCAGCGAGGCGATCAACAATTTGAAGGCGCAGAAGGCACGGACAGTGCTGACGGCGTTGGGGATTGTTTTTGGTGTGGGGTCGGTGATTGGGATGCTGTCGATAGGGGCGGGGGCGCGGGAGGAGTCGCTGCGTTTGATTGAGAAATTGGGTGTGCGGAATATTCTGGTGGATTCGATTGCGGCGACGAGTACGGAGGAGTTGCAGCAGCGGCGGCGGGCGTCGCAGGGGTTGAACGAGCGGGATATACGGATTTTGGAGTCAAACTTGGACGGGGTGGAAGCGCTGTCGCCGCGGCGGACGCTGTACCCGGGGCGGTTGCTGCCGAAGCCGAACGCGGGCACGCCATTGTTGCAGGGGGTTCGGCCGTCATTTTCGACGATTCATGCGCTAGAGGCGATGGAGGGGCGTTTGTTGACGGAGTCGGATGAGGTTTCGAACGCGGCGGTGTGCGTGGTGGGGCAGGCGGCGAAGATCAACTTATTCGGATACGACGCGGCGGTGGGGAAGAAGTTGAAGGTGAACGATACTTGGCTGGAGGTGGTGGGGGTGCTGGCGGAGCAGGTGGGCGATAGCGGGACGGGGGTGAAGATACAAGATCGGAACAGCGCGATCTTCATTCCACTGACTACCTTTCAATACCGATTTTGGGACACAACACGGTTTTTGAAAGATGAGTTTGACGGGGTGGATATACGGCTGCGGGAGGGGGTGGATAGCGTGCAGTCGGCGAAGGTGGTGAGTGCGATTCTGGCGTCGACGCATCGAAGCGTGGAGGACTACGTGGTGACGATTCCGGCGGCATTGCTGGAGCAGCAGAAGAAGACGCAGGCGATTTTCACTTACGTAATGGTGGCGATTGCGGCGATTTCGTTGATTGTGGGGGGGATTGGGATTATGAATATTGTGTTGGCGACGGTGATGGAGCGGACGCGGGAGATTGGGATTCGGCGGGCGATTGGGGCGAGGCGGAGCGATATTGTGCGGCAGTTTTTGATTGAGAGTATCTTGATTTCGGTGGGGGGAGGGCTGGCAGGGATTGCGTTTGGGATTGGACTCAGTTGGCTGATTGCGACGGTGGCGGAATGGAACACGATCGTTACTCCGCTGTCGGTGGGGGTGGCGTTTGGGGTGTCGGTTTGTGTGGGGGTACTGTTTGGGATTTATCCGGCGATGAAGGCCGCGGAGATTGACCCGATTGAGGCGTTGCGTTACGAGTGAGTGCTGATTGTGAATCTTTTTTCGGTTTGGGTTGATCCAAACAAAATGAAATGCCTAAACTAACAAACAAAATTGCGGTGGTGACGGGAGCCTCGAAAGGGCTTGGGGCTTCGATTGCGAAGCATTTGGCGGCCGAGGGCGCGAAGGTGGTGGTGAATTATGCCACGAGCGCTGCGGGCGCTGAAAAGGTTGTGAATGAGATTAAGGCCGCAGGCGGGGATGCGGTGGCGGTGCGGGGAGACGTGACCAACGCGGCGGATGTGAAGGGGTTGTTCGACGCGACGGAAGCGGCGTTCGGGCCGGCGGACATTTTGGTGAATAACGCTGGCGTATATGGGATGTCGCCGCTCGGCACGATCGACGAGGCTAGTTATCGGCGGTACTTCGATATCAACGTATTGGGACTGATGCTGGCGACGCAAGAGGCGGCTGGGCGCTTTCAGGGCAAGCCGGGCGTGATCATCAACATCAGTTCGGGCGTGTCGTTGACTCCGGGGCCAGGGATGTCGATTTACTCGGCGACTAAGGCGGCGGTGGATAACTTGACTCGTAGCTTTGCGCTGGAGTTAGGCACCAAGGCCCGGGTTGTCGCCTTGTCACCGGGTTTGACGATCACGGAAGGGTTGCAGAGCATGTCAGAAGGTGGCGATGATAGCTTCGCCAAGTTCGTCATTACACGCACGCCGCTCGGCCGGGTTGGCCAACCGGAGGATATTGCGAAGGTGGCGGCGTTCCTGGCTTCCGACGACGCGGGGTGGATGAGTGGAGAGGTGGTGCAGGTTGGTGGTGGATTGCGGTTCTAATACCGCGTTTCGAATGGGAAACGGAGAGACGGGCAGGCACCGTCGTCGGCGGTATACTCGGCGGTTCGATTGTGATAGCGTTGGCTCCACAATTTTAGGAACCGAGGAGTTCTCCCATGCGTTTTTCGATCTGGTTCGTCGTTTTACTTCTTCCGGGGATTCTTGCTGCGCAGGACACCCGGGGCACGATTTCGGGTTCGGTAACCGACGCTCAGGGGGCTATGGTTGCCGGTGCCAATGTTACGGTCCTCAATACGGGCACCGCGACCGTGACGAAGTTGACGACGAACCAGAGTGGGTACTATGAGGTGCCTTTGCTGCTGCCTGGAACCTATTCCGTCACGGTAGAATCCGCAGGTTTTAAGCGAGCCGTGCAGTCGCGAATCACGTTGGGCTTGGGAGACCAACTGAGGGTCAACGTGCAGATGGAGGTGGGCGGGGTGACCGAGTCGGTGACGATCTCTGCCGAAGCGCCGATGTTGGACACGAGCACGGTGAGCACGGGGCGGAGTATGACGAACCGGGAGGTGATGGACCTTCCGGTGATCGGCAATAATGTGATGGCGTTGGCGCGGATGGCCCCGGGAGTGCAGGTGCCGGGCACGACGCAGTTTTTGGTGCAGGGCCAAGTGGGGGGCGGGTCGGCGTACAATTCGCCGGGATCGGTGGGTGGCAACGAGTGGTCGATTGACGGCGCATCGACCAACGGGACCGACCGTCGGGCGTCGATCATGCCGAGTCCCGACGTGATCGACGAGTTCAAGATTGAGACATCTAATTTCGATGCCTCGTTTGGGCACGCGACGGGGTTGGGGATCTCGATGTCGACTAAGTCGGGTGCCAATCAATTTCACGGCACGAGCACGTTACAGTTCATCAACCAGCGTTGGAATGCGGCGTCGTTTTTTGTGAAGCAGGCGCGGTGGGCGCAGGTTTCGGCGCTGAATACGGCGGGCAACTCGGCGGCGGCGCAGAAGTTGGCGGATTCGCCGATGCTGAATTCGGGTAAGACGCTGAACTACCAGGCGACGATCAGCGGGCCGGTTTATATTCCGAAGGTGGTGGATGGGCGGAACAAGTTGTTTTTCTTTCTCGGCTTTTCAGAGCTGAAGAATCGGCAGTCGGCGCGGCCGAGCGAGATTAACCATACGGTGCCTACGGGGGCGATGCGGAACGGGGATTTTTCGGATCTGTTGCGTGTGGACGCGGTTCGTTATCAGGTGTATGATCCGGTTTCGACACGTCCGGATCCGGCGCGGCCCGGCCATTGGGTTCGCACTCCATTTGCGGGCAATATCCTGCCGCGGAGTCGGGTGCAGAACCCGATTTACGATTTCTACGCGAAGAGGATGCCGCTGCCAAACGTCGACACGACGGGCCGGGACCCGATCAACAACTACCTGGCGACGGGGATGCCGAACACGGTGGATTATCGATCATGGAACAACCGGATCGACTATCAACTGTCGTCGAAGCATCGCTTTTTCTTCCGGTGGTTTAAGAGTGACTTTTTGGAGGGGGCGCAGGATTACACTTACGAAACCGAGCGGGGCCTATTGAACTGGGACGAGAAGCGGCCGGCGGCGAGCGCGGCGGCCGACTGGACGTATGCGGCGAGCGCTTCGACGGTCTTCAACGTTACGGTGGATACGAATTGGTTTCTGCTGCAGAACCAGCGGTTGGGCACGCGGAAGTATAAGCCGAGCGATGTGGGGTTGCCGACGTACATGGATGCCAAGTGCGGAGCCAGTTGCGTGATGCCGCGGATTGTTTTTCCTGGGATGACGCATTGGAACGGCGATATGTACATGGGAGTGCAGGTGGACCCGGGGACGAAGGGTCGGCAGCAGGCATTGAAGTTGAATGCGACGCACATTCGGGGCGTTCATTCGCTGCGAGCCGGGGTGGACTTCCGGCAGCATTTCCGGACGCAGTTACAGAACGGCGGACTAACTTCGGGCGCGTTTAATTTTGGAAACAACTATGTGCGGAAGGATGAGGACGGGTTTGTTCCCGCGGCAGGTTTGGGGCTGGGCTGGGCGACGTTTATGTTGGGCATTCCGACGGCGGCGACGGTGGATACGAACGACAACTTCGCACTGACGAGCCCGTACTATGCGTGGTTTGCGCAGGATACGTGGCGAGTGACGCGTAAGTTGACGGTTACGGCGGGATTGCGGATGGAGTATGAGCAGGGTCCGACGGAGCGGTATAACCGGGCACTGACTTACTTTGACCCGAAGTTGGAGTTGCCGATTTCGGCGGCGGCGCAGGCGGCTTACGCTCGTAATCCGCTGCCCGAACTGCCGGCGAGCCAGTTTCTGGTGCGAGGTGGGAGTGTTTACGCGGGGGTGAACGGAGCGTCGCGGCGGTTGTGGCGGAACGAGTTGATGTGGCTGCCGCGCTTGTCGGCGGCTTGGCAGGGCAACGATAAGACGGTGATCCGCGGGGGGTACGGGACTTACTACGACACGTTGAACGTGATGAATCAAGGGGCGGACCAATATGGTTTCGCGCGGGCGACGGTGACTAACTTGACGAACGATTTCGGGACCACTTGGAACGCGGGGAACCCGGGGGCCGGCATCTCTCCGATGTCGGATCCGTTTCCGGTGCGGGCGAACGGAACTCGCTTTGATGTGCCGTTGCGGGAGGCGCTGGGTTCGATGGCGCGGGCGGGTCAGGGGTTCACTTTCACTGACTTCAATCGGCAGCATCCGCGGGTGCAGCGGTGGCGGATTGGGGTGCAGCGGGAGATCTCGAAGAACATGATGATCGAGGTGGCGTATTGGGGCCAGCGGGGGGATCGGGTGCCTCCGGCGACGAACACGCGGCTGGATTACCTGCCGGAGGGATATTGGAATAAGTCGAATACGCGGAACAACGCGCTGGCGAACGAGTTGAATCGCAATGTTACGAATCCATTCCTGCTGAGCAACTTTGATTCGCTGCGGACCTCGAATCCGGTACTGTATCAGCACCTGTCTACATTGGGGCGGTTTACGAGTCCGACCATTCCGAAGAACCAGTTGTTGCGGGAGTTTCCACAGATGAATGGGCTGTTCAACAATGCCGTTCCAACGGCAAAGGCGATGACCCATTCGCTGGAAGTGAATTTCCAACGGCGTTTTGCCAAGGGATTCAACTTGAATGTTTCCTACGCGAGCACGCGGCAGACCCGCTTCGACATTCTGGAAAATGAGTTCAACCAGGTGCCCTCGGTTTGGTGGCCGAGCGATACGGCCCGTCCGCACCGGCTTACGGTAACTGGGATTTACGAGCTTCCTTTCGGTCGGGGACGGGCGTACCTGCAGAAAGGGATCGCGAACTATCTTGTGGGCGGGTGGCAGTTGGCGGCGACTTACGAGTTCCAGAACGGTCCGCAACTGGCTTGGGGAAATCTCTTTTACAACGGCGATGTTAACAAGCTTGAGGACGACGCTTCGCTGGGTGGTAACAAGACCTACAACCAGTGGTTCAACTCGGGCCTGCCGTTTGAGCGGGTGGCCAATAACCAGCCCGCGGCGTTCCAGACTCGCGTGTTCCCCCGCTTTCTGAACGGGCTTCGGGCGGATGGATTGAACCAGTGGAACGTTAATCTTTTGCGGGAGTTTAGGTTTACCGAACGGGTGCGTTTCCAACTGCGCGGCGACGCGATCAACCTGATGAATCGCTCGCAGATGAACCCGCCGGAGCTGAATCCGACATCCACGAACTTTGGTCGAATCACGAGCCAGACGTCATCGCTCAACCGCATGTACCAAGTGCAGGCGCGGATTGTGTTCTAGGCAGGAAGAATGGGGCGGATGCTCTGTTCCGCGAACTTTTGCGTTGGCCGACTAGGTTTGCGATTGGCGAGCGCTGCCTCGATTGTATGCGTTCGGCCAACCCCAGCCTTGCGGAGTTTCCGT
>JANODS010001024.1:0-1279 GCA_031412835.1 Acidobacteriota bacterium
GCCGGCGGAGTTGGACGCGCTGGCGGCGGCGCGGGCTGGGGACCGCGTGATGCACCCGGCGTCGTTCTTCGCCGAGATGCGGCGGACGCTGCCGACGGACCCGTTGCTGTCCTGGGACGGGGGAGACTTCGTGCATTGGGGCCGTTGCATGATGCCGGCGCGCCATCCCGGCGGCTGGCTGCGGCTAGGGCCGATGGCGACGATCGGCGCCGCGCTGCCGAACGCGATCGCGCTGCAGATGCATCGGCCGAAGCAGCCGGTGCTGATGGTGACCGGCGATGGCTCCTTTGGCTTTTACCTCGCCGAACTCGATACCGCCGTCCGCTACAAGCTGCCGATTGTGATCGTGGTGGGCAACGACGGCGGCTGGGGGTTGGAGCGAGAGTTGCAGGGCGCGCTGCTCGGCTCGACGGTGGCTTGTGAGCTGCGGCGGACGCGTTACGACCAAGTGGCCAAGGGCTTCGGCTGCGGAGGCGAGAACATCACGAAACTGAGCCAAGTGGGTCCGGCGATGGCGCGGGCGTTTGCTTCGGCGGTGCCGTACGTGCTGAACGTGAACGTCGAAGGCGCCCGGTCGCCGTTCACGCAATGGCAGCTCGATGGACGGGTCTAACGGGTATGAGGCGGTCGCCCGGGATTTCATCGCGGGTCGGCCGCTGGGCGGAGTGGGACGGTCGACGGTGGCCGAGTGGGCGGCGACGTTGCCTGAAGGCGCGGCGGTGCTCGATCTCGGCTGCGGGTGTGGGGAGCCGATCACGGCGGTGCTCGCGGCGCGAGGCTTGATCGTCTATGGGGTGGACGCCTCGGCGACGATGATCGCGGCTTTCCGGGCCCGGTTTCCGACGGCGGCGGCGGAGTGCTCGACAGTGGAGGCTTCGGACTTCTTTGGCCGCCGGTTTCAGGCGATCGTGGCTTGGGGGCTATTGTTTCTGCTGCCGGCTTCGACGCAGCGGGAGTTGATTGGGAAGATGGCAAAGGCCCTTGAAAGCGGAGGACGGCTGTTGTTCACGGCACCTTGGCAGGTGGGCTCTTGGCTGGATGCGAAGACTGGCCGAGAGTCCGTTTCGTTGGGACGGGAGGAGTACGTGAAAGCGTTAGAGGCTGCCGACTTTAGCGTGGAGGGGTTCCGGATGGATGAAGGGGAGAACCACTACTACCTGGCGACGCGTCGATAGATCACCGCGCCTGAGGTTCGGCCGATCTCTGGGTATTGGCCGAACCACGCGGCGAGGTCGGGGTAACGGGTGATGGCGAGTTCAGGGTTGTACAGGCCGAGGCC
>JANODS010001025.1:0-5031 GCA_031412835.1 Acidobacteriota bacterium
CGCCGTCCCGCGTCCCGTAGCCAGGCACGGCCCATACCTTGTAAAGCCGCGCCTGCGGAACCCGATCCACCGCGACCTCGCGAATCGTATTCGTCCGTTGCGGCACCCATGCCTGCATCCGCGTCACCGGCGGACCCGGCGGAATCCAGCCGAAATACTTCTCGACTTTCTCCTTTGCCGTCGCCGCATCCACATCGCCCGCAATCGCAATCACGGCATTCGCCGCCCCGTAATAACGCTTGAACCACTCCTTCACGTCTGGCAACGCCGCGGCCTTCAAATCCGCCTCGGATCCAATCGGGCTCCACGAATATGGATGCCCCGGGGGAAACACGCCCTTCAAAATCAGCTCCTCTGAAATCGAATACGGCTGATTTTCACTCTGCCGTTTTTCGTTCATCACGACGCCGCGCTGCTCGTCGAGCTTGGCCTGATCCACCACCCCGAGCAAATGCCCCATGCGGTCACTCTCGAGAAACAGCAACTGGTCCAGCGCCGGAGTCGGCGCGTTCTGAAAGTAGTTCGTTCGATCAAAATAGGTCGTGCCGTTCAAGTCCGTCGCCCCAATCCGCTCCATCGCCTGAAAGTAATCCTGATTGAAGTTCTCACTCCCGTTGAACATCAAGTGCTCAAACAGGTGAGCAAACCCCGTCCGCCCCGGCTTCTCGTTCTTCGAACCCACGTGGTACCAAACATTGACGGCGACGATCGGCGTCTTGCGATCTTCATGCACCAGCAGCGTCAATCCGTTCTTCAACACGAACTTTTGGTACGGGATCTTGATCTCAATCTTGCCCGTCGACTGAGCGAAGGTGGTCGCAGCCAACAGGAGGCCTAGGGTGAGGGTTCTCATAAATCCTTTGTAGCATGGGTGGTATGATTTCCCGCCGCGCCCTTCTCGCCGCACCCGCGTTCCTGGCCCCCACACGCTACAACCTGCTATTCCTGATGTCCGACCAGCACCAGCGCCGCGCCTCCGGCTGCTACGGCCACGCGCAAGTTCGAACGCCCAACATCGACCGCCTCGCCAACCGCGGGCTCCGTTTCGAAAGCGCCTACTGCCCTTCCCCCGTCTGCGTTCCGTCCCGCGGTTCGCTCATCACCGGGCTTCACCCGCACACCCACGGCGCGAAGATCCTCGAGGATGCCCTCCCCTCGACGACCCGCACCATCGCCCACTACTTCGCCGAGAAAGGCTATCTCACCGGTGCCATCGGCAAGATGCACTTCGTCGACGAGACCCAGCGCCACGGCTTCACCCACCGCCTCCACGAAGGCGACTTCACCGCCAGCCTAACCCCCGCCCAACGCCAACAGGTCCGCCATGACCACGGCGATGCGGGCGGCATCAACGGCTCCGCCTCCGAACTCCCCATCGAACTCTTTCAGGACCATTGGTTCGCCGAACAGTCCGTCAAATTCCTGCACCAAAACAAAGCGAAGCCCTTCTGCCTATGGGCCTCGTTCCTCCAGCCGCACACGCCCTTCCGCCCCCATCGCGACTACTTCGCCAAGTACGTCCCCGAGCAACTGACGTTGCCGCCCCGCCCAATAGGCGACCTCGAAAACGGGTTCCCAGGCAATCTGGTCCGCGCGAAGGAACGCGGCTGGGCCCAGCAATCGGACGACGCCGCCCGCCAGTCCCTCGCCGGTTACTACGGCAACGTGTCCCAAATGGACTCCTACATCGGCCGCGTCTATGACACCCTCTGCGAGTTGGGCCTCGATAAAAATACTGTCGTCGTCTACACCTCCGACCACGGCGAAATGGCCGGTGCTCACCGCACGTGGACCAAGCACAACATGTACGAGGAATCGGTCGGCGTTCCGCTCGTCATTTGCATTCCTGACGGCCCCAAAGGCGTCCGCCGCGAGATCGTCGAGCAGATCGATCTCTTTCCCACGCTAACCGAGCTCTGCGGCCTGGGGCCCGTAAAACTGCCCGGCCGCAGCCAGAAGCCACTCATTGAGGGCAAGCGCCACACCCCTCGCGAATTCGCCTACAGCGAATATTACTTCTGCCGCAAAGTCTTCACGAAAGACGATCGCTACGTTGGTCGTCCGCCGCTGCTCATGGTGCGCACCGCACAGTACAAACTGAACTACCTCTCCTGGGACCGCTGCGAACTCTTCGACGTCCAGAAGGATTCCGGCGAGTTCTCGAACCGTATCGACGACCTCACTCTGTCTGGCGTCGTCCGCGAACTCAAGCTCATCGCGGAACGCCAGTTCCGGGTGTAGGCGGCGCGTACCCTTCCCATCGCCACGGCGTGGACCGGTCGGCCATCAGCTCGCCCAGCAGATCCATGAAAATTTCATCGCCGTTCGAACTGTTGGTCATCAGGACGATACAACTTTCCTTGGCGGCAAAACACACGAAGTGGTGCTCCCAACCGTCGTCGTGCCCTTCCTTGAAGAATGCCCGGCCAAACGGAGTTTCGAACACGCCCCAGCCCAGCGCATAGCCCAACCGAATGCCGTCATAAGCATCCACCTCAGGCTGGTTCAGGGTCGGAAACTGCGCCCGACTCCGAATCCGAATTTGCGACCGCAGCATTTCTGCTTTGGTGGACTTGCTGATTCCTTCGCCCTTCATCACCCCGCGCAAAAACAAAGGGAAGTCGCCGATAGTCGTATCGATCGATCCCGCCGCCCGCGCCGAGATTCGCTTCGAATGCCCCAATCCCTTGCCCTGTTCATCGTGTCCCACTGCTAAGTTGCTCGCGAAATCCTCGCGCCAAATCATGCTCGTCCGCTTCATTCCAAACCGGTCGAACACCCGCTGTTGCATCAATTCCGCCACCCCGACTCCGGTCACCTGTTCCACCACGAACCCCAGCAGATTAATCCCTTCGCCGGAATAGGCGTATCGCTCCCCAGGGGGAAAAAACATCTGCAACTTCTCTCCCGGATTGAGGAAGCGGAAGTTCGCAAAGCCTGAAGTATGGTTCAACAACGTGCGCGCCGTAATCAGCTTCGAGCGCGGATCGTCTCCCAACTCTTTCCACTTCTCATACTCGGCCCACGGCTTCGGCAAGTACTCGCCCACCGGCCGATCCAGGTCCAGCTTCCCTTCCTCCACCAACTGCATCACCATGTAGGCGAATGCCGACTTGGTAAACGAAGCGCCGTAAAGAACCGTATCGCTGAGCAGCGGTGCCGCGGCTGCCGCATCCCGCATGCCGTACGCCTTCACGTAGGCAATCTCGTTCCGGTTCAAAACGGCCAGCGCCAACCCGGTCACCCGAGCCTCTCTCATGCGACTCTCGACGATCTGGTCGATCGCCGCCGACGTCAATCGTTTTCCATCCAAACGCTCGATGCCTTGCCCAGAAAGGAAGCCCGCGAGAAGCACGAGCAAAAAGGTTAGCCGCATGGCTAAATTTACGAACTTCTCCGGGAAGAGTTCCAGTTATCTGGCCGCGCTGATGATCGAACCCAGCAAGTCCACGGCCGACCGTCCAGCTAGCATGACAAGCCCATCTCCTCGGCATTTTTGCTGCAACGCTGAGGAGATGAACCAGGGTTGAATTGCTAGTTCGCCAGCACCACCGTATCGATCACATGAATCACGCCGTTCGATTGCATCACATCAGCCTGCGTCACGGTCGCCATCCCGCCCTTTTCGTCGGTCAGCATAAACTTCCCGCCCTTCTTCGTCGCGGTCAACGTCCCGCCCGCCACCGTCTTCAACATCGCCTTGCCGCCGCCCATCTTGATCGCCTTCTTCAAGTCCGCCGACGACATTTTTCCGGCCACCACGTGATACGTCAACACTTTCGCCAAAGCCGCTTTGTTCTCCGGCTTCAGCAACGTATCCACCGTTCCGGCGGGCAACTTCGCAAACGCCGCATTTACCGGCGCAAATACCGTAAACGGCCCCGCGCTCTGCAGAGTCGCAACTAAGTCGGCCGCCTTCACCGCGGCCACCAAGGTCGTGTGGTCAGCGGAGTTAATCGCGTTTTCGACGATGTTCTTCTGAGGGAACATCTCGTGGCCGCCTACCATCGGGTTCTTCGCAAAAGCAGAAACCGCCAATAAAACAAGGGAAAGAGGGGTATTTAGTCTCATGCCAATGTATACGAGGCGTTCTCACAATCGGATGATCCATTGTTTCCGATAGAGAAACCACGCCACTAAATAAAGCCCCAAAACATGCGCCAGCCCAAAGCACAGCGAAGCAAACCCCGCCGAACCCAGCGGCACGAACACCGCCTCATACACCGGCTGCCGCCATCCCGACAGGTTCCACAATCGAGCCACCAACCCGCTTAACGCGTACACCACAATCGCGTTCGAACCGTAGTGCACCAGCGGCGTCGCCCAGCGCTTCCAACCCTGGCCATCAATGAACCAGTAAAAAGCCCCCAGCCCCAACTGCGCCAGCCCCGCCGTCACCACCGCGAACGAAACGGTCCAAATCTTCTTGTTAATCGGCATCGCCAATCCCAACGCATAGCCCACCACCGTCAGCACGACGCCCGTCGCCAACAGCCAAGCGCACTTCTCCGCCAACTCCCGCTTGCTCCGCAGCAGATGCCCGGCCAAGGCTCCGAAGAGCACGGTCCCAATAGCAGGCAGAGTGCTCACAGTTCCTTCCGGGTCCCACACCCTCGTCGGCTTATACAAGTGCCCCGGCAGCACCATCCAATCGATGTACTGTGAAAAGTTCCCAAACGGCTCCAAGACCCCCGGCCCAAACCCCGGCACCGGGTACAACGTCATCAACATCCAGTACGCCGTGCAAACACCCACAATCGCCACCGCCTGTCCCTTCCACGTCGTGTAGAGGAAAATCAACGCCCCAATCAGATAGCAAACCGCAATCCGCTGCAAAACACCCGGAATCCGAATCGTCGACAAGTCATAACTCGGAAACCCGGCCAACAACAACCCCAGCCCAAAGATCAACGCGCTCCGCCGCACCGTGTGCCGAATCAGCACCCCCTTGTCGCCTCCCTCCTCCACCCGCCGCGCAAACGAAAAGGTCATCGCCACGCCCACCATCCACAGAAAGAACGGGAAAATCAG
>JANODS010001026.1:0-1067 GCA_031412835.1 Acidobacteriota bacterium
CCGGTCAAAGTCAGACGCCGCGCGCGACCTCCCCGGATTGATGTAATAAGAGAACCCGCCATTGTCATTAGAGATGTCGATTGCCTTGGACCAAGTGTAGGCCGACGTCATCGAGAAGCCTCCGGAGAAGCGGCGATCAAACTTGACCTGGAGCGAGTTGTAGCTGTTCGACGTCCCAATGAAGCGGAAATTGGTGTCGGTATCGCGGCGGAACTTTGACCAAAGCGGACGACCCTCGCGGCCAGCGCCCAGAATCAGCCCGGGGTTGGCGTTGAATACTGTCGGGATCCGGGTGCCTTTGTTGCCGACGTAAGCAACATCCAGCGTGAATTTGCCGGGGAGAGCGCGTTGCACGGCGAGATTCCAGCTCTGGATGTAGCCCTCGTGAAAGTCGAGCGGGATCACGTCATAATTCTGGTTCGGCGCATTGGTGATAATGCCGTTGGATGGGATATCAAATGGGAGCGGAGCGGGAAGACCGCTTGCCATGCGGCCGGCGGCAACGAACGAGTTCTCCGAGTTGAAGGCATTGTTCTGCCGCACCGGGAAGTTATAGGCGTAGCCGTTATCGGCGTAAGGAATGTAACTTAAGCCGTATCCGGATCGAATCACCGTTTTTTCGTTCATGCGGTAGCTCACCCCGAAGCGCGGCGCGAAGTTAGCCTTGTAATTCTTCCGGCCCAAGTTGCTCGGGTTGTTCCCCACGCCGGCGACGATCAACGAGTTCGTATTGATATCGTAGTTGGAGAAACCACCCTTCAGCCGCGGTGTCGCCGGCGGATAAAGTTCGTGGCGAACGCCGATGTCCACCGTCATCTTTTTCGAAACCTGCCACTTGTCCTGCACATAGGAGAACAGCGGAAACTGAACATATTCCGGAAATGCCGAAAGAAGATCCCGGCCATAGTCGTTCGGCTGATCGAGCAGGAACGCCGCGTAAGCATTCGCAAATCCCTGGTTCGCGTCGCCGTTACGCCCGGTCTGGCCCGAACGGAAACGGTATTGACCGCGCAGCGAATAAACCTGCGTTTGCAGCAGCCCGTCGCGGTTGAACCGGAAATCCACCC
>JANODS010001027.1:0-4179 GCA_031412835.1 Acidobacteriota bacterium
TCTGAAACCTGCCGCCATCACCCACGGGTTGCACCATGTCGGTACTCCGGGTTGCGGAACCCTCGCCGACTCGCGGAGTACTTTGTCCTCGACGATCCTGCCCGGAGGATAGGCGGGAGGGACGCCGGGTAAGCCCAACGGTCGCCTTGTTCTCCGCAGGGGTATTTGAGCCGTTCATAAGTGGAGATCGACCCTGGTTTGCCATTACTTTAGGGACCTCGGAGGATGTCCGGAGTTCCGTTGAAAGTTGAGCGACTCTCTGAGTAATATTAGGCTGCGTTGGTCTTGCTCCGCAAGGCGTGTTTTTGTTTTTGTGTTCGGAGAGCAAGCCCAGTTTTCAGGGCGGCGACCAGGACGCCGATCTGCTGATAACCGTGGAGCCGATTCCATTTAGATTCGGCATAGAGTACTGCCGAACCCACCCAGCGGAGGCGGTGATCGGAACCTTGCCAGCGCTTCACCTGGCGGCAGATTTTGTCCACCATCGAAAAGCTGGACTCGATCCCATTTGTGCTGGACAGGGAACGACGCAAGGTCGGTGGCACCCCCAAGTCGATGACGGTCAGCGTCTCCTCCATACCCTCGGCTAGGCTGGCAGCGGCGCTGGGATTACCTTGGAGCAATTGATCATGCAGTCGATACAAGACCTGTTTGGCGTCGGCGACGGTGATCGCTTCGTAGGCGGCCCTCATCTGGTATCGCACGGCATGCTGCTGCGCTTCCGGCAAATGCTCACAAACATTGCGGACCTTGTGGACTTGGCAGCGTTGGAAGAATGCGGAGTCCCCGGCGTAGTTTTGAATCGCACGCCGTAGGCCTTTGCCACCATCGACCACGTACAGCCGGGGCTGCGTGAAGTCCAACCCGCGCTCGGCTAACTCGCTTAGCAGTTCGCCGACCACGGTGGCATTCTCCGTGGCTCCTTGGCGCAGTCCCAGGGCGATTTTGTGCCCAAAACGGTCAATGCCGATCGCTACCACCAAGTTCGCCCCTTTGAAAATCGTGCCGTCGATCATCAGGGCGCAAATCGATAACTGCGCCAACGAGCGGGTCTGTAGCTGCTCCAGTTTATGGCGGCTGGCCTCGATGAAGTGTTCACTCACGGTACTCTTGCTGAGCCCATAGGCGTCGCTGAACTGCTGGATCACTTCCTTGTAGGTCCGCATGCTCAGCCCATGCATGATCTTGTGCCAGACGCTTTCCTGAATCAGGGAAGCACGTTGGAACAGCTCATAACTGCCCAACGGGATCTCACGATCATGCGCTTTGCTGCGCACTCGCGGGCGCGCCACCGGCACCTTCTGGCCATCGATCACACAGTAGCCTTCCTCGCTGCCCCAGCGATAAGCCTGCCGTGTCAAATCCGGTTTCGAACGCGGCCCGGCCAGTTGTTCGGCTTCCGTCTCCATGACTGTTTCAACAAACAGCTTGCCCACTTTCCTGAGAAGTTCTCCCAACCCCTGCTCGGCCAACGCAACGATCTCCGGGCTCGGAAAACTCATCTGGACCGCTTGTTCGCTCATCTCGGCCCAATGCCGAAAACGCTCGACTGCTTCGGTTGTCTTGCTTTGGTATTGTTTCACTACGACTCTCCTTTTTTCTTGGCGGAAATTCCCCAGAGCCTATCACGACTCTGGGGTGGAGAGTCACCTAACTTTCAACGATTTGTCGGACATCCTCGGGACCTCGCCCGCGAACGCTGCGGGGGCTCCAAAGCCTGAGAAGCGGGTGTGACCGACGGTGTGTTGTTCGCCGCCCCCCTGCCGAGACCTCCCGCCACTTTGTAGCAACCCCGAGACCGACTCGGGCATAGCACAATCGACTTGAGTGTTGGCGGCGACAGACACCGCACAGATCTCTGAAGCCATCGCAGAGAATAGGTGCTCCGGTTTCCTGGGCCGGTAAGGGGTGGATGGAACTGGATGCCTTGGGAGCCTGTCGCGGTCCCCTCTGATCCACCATCACCATGGGTTCTCCTCAACCGTGGGATGGGGGATACCTTGCTACTCCTTGTAGAGAAGTTTTGATTTCTACATACGAGAGGGTAGGGTATCCCCCACCCCCTCGACGTATGCGTGGCCACATGCCGGAATCGGATTCTCCAGCTACGCTCTCGGAAGGGGGGCGTGGCGGCATGCTCAAAATGGTGTCGGACCAGGAATGCTGGGAACCCTTGATCGAGGGGCCCGACCGGGCAGTAGCACTCATCCTCACACCAAATCCGCTGATTCAGTCACACAACCCCGCTCCCTAACTTCGCCGATTCAATCCGCTGGCCGCCGGCTGGAAAAAAACTTTCTCCAGCCCTAAACGCTCACGGCGAAGAAACCGCGCGAACAGCGCCTCCCGCCGGTTCCGATGTGCCCCACCTTATTCCCCGAGATCACTCTTCCACTTTCCAACGTCAACCTGGCGCAGCGACGCCACGATCTCATCGAAACCCGCGTCCTCCGTCCACTGACCGACAAACTCCGAGAATACTGCATGCCTCGGTCGATCCACCGCCGGTGGAACTTTCCCGCTGATCGAATGCTCAGATGCCTTTGATGGTCGACCCATGAATACAGGATAACTCCAAGTACGGTGCCACGCAGCGCCATTTCCAGCGATAATCCATTCCCATCACAGCAATTAAAATTTATTTCTTCTTTCTTTTCAATATATTGAAAATCGCATATCTTGACAAAAACAAACCCGGTGCTACAATTAATCGAGAAGAAGCCCACTGAGCCCTCCTGGCCCCGTGGGCTTTTTTATTTCCCCAACGGAGATCGAAAATGCAAGACAATCTATCCAGCGACGGACTTACAGAAGAGCGCGCAAATCGCGCCGAGCCGAAATCAATCGTCAAAACGCTCAGAAAAGCACCGGACCAAAATCCGAAGCCGGCAAAATGAACTCCCGCATCAACAGTCTCAAAAACGGTAGCCGAACCGTCATCGTCGACCATACCGGCGCCGCCGGGCTCGCTATGCTCTCCGGCGAAGACGCTACCGAATATCGCAATATGATAGCCGAATACTCTCGCTATTTAGCACCAAGAGACCGTGTCGAAACCGGAATTGTCCAAAGAGTTGTCGACGCGCAGTGGCGTCAGTTGCGCAATTCCCGGCTCCAAACGCTCGAACTGGAAAGCTGCCTCGCCGACGTTCGCGAAATCGAACACCCCGGGTTGGCCCCGGAACTGGTTGGCACCATTGATCTCATGACGGCCACCCGGATGTCCTTCGATTCGAAAATGCCCCAGCTTCTCCAACGGGAAGAAGCTATGCTCGTTCGCCTCATCAATGCCAGTCTTCGCGAGCTAAACATGCTCCGAAAACTGAACCTGATGCCCAAATCACCAGTTCGGCCCCGTACCGAGTACCTCGGCCCGGACGCCGGCCCGGTCGACAACCTCTTCAAAGAAGAACCGTCAGAACCTGAAGAAAACAAACAGGAAGCGGCACCCGCGCCCAGCGAGCGAAGCCAAGTTGAAACCGGCTGGGCCACCGTCTCGGAGCGGCCGGCCAAGCCCCTAACCCGTTCCGTCGGGTCCACCATCGAAACCAATGCCTATATGGAACCAAGCTAAGAGCAATCAGGGGAAGAAAACCCTCTTTCCGGTCGGGTTCGCCCCTCCTCAGAAGGACGAAAATCCTACCCTTACAGCGGAGCCCTGCCCAAAATTAGACCCGGATCTCCCCGCCTCCCATTGGGTCGCCGCCCATCTCGGCTTCACCCCCGACCCGCGCCAGGCCGAGTTCCTCGACCGCCCCGACCCCCGCCTCGCCTTCGTCACCTCCCGCCAATCCGGCAAAACCCAAGCTGCCGCCGCCAAAGCCCTCCACCAAGCCCTCGCCCACCCCGGCTCGGACTATCTCCTCTTCGCCCCCGTCTCCCGCCAATCCGGCCACTTACTAACTCGGATCCGCCACTTCTGTAAGTACGTCAACCTCTCCACTAACTCCGACCCCGATCACGATAACTCCCTCGTCCTCCCTAACGGCTCCCGTTTCATCGCCCTCCCCGGCGTCCCCGGTAACATCCGCGGCTTCGCCGCCGTCCGCGCCGTCATCGTCGATGAAGCCGCCTTCGTCGACGACGCCCTCTGGGCCGCCGTCTCCCCCATGCTCGCCGTCTCCAGCGGCAGCCTCTGGGCCCTCTCAACCCCCAACGGCCAAACCAACGTCTTCTACG
>JANODS010001028.1:0-7308 GCA_031412835.1 Acidobacteriota bacterium
CGTAATAAAAACCACCGCCCCCCACATCGTCCCCATCTGCGTAAACGCCATATACGCCCCTCCGATCACGAAGAAGCACCCCGCAATCGCCCATTTATACTGCTCAAACGTCAACGCCTGTCCCGCCCGCAACCCGACGATCCCACCGAGCACTAACCCCACTCCGGCAAACCCCCAGATGATCCCCACGCCCCCCGGTCCTGCCTTGAAAACGACCTCCCCAAACAACGTGAACAGAATCTGCGCCGCCCCGCCCCCCGATGCCCAGCCCACCCCGGCCAACGCAATCGCCAACAACAGCGGAGTCCGCCACAGCAGCCGCAACCCATCCAAAAACTCCTTCACGCCCTCGTTCTTCTTCGCCCCGCCCTCGGCCCGAAAAGTCCCTCGCATTCGGGAAATCGACCAAGCGCTAAACAAAAACGCCGCCGAGTTAAACACAAACGCGTACCCATACCCAAACGCCGCCACCGCCGCCCCGCCCAGCATCGTCCCCAGCGATAGCGTCAACCAAGACGTCGTCTGCGTCATCGCATTCGCCGTGTGCAACTCCTCCCCTTGCGCCAAATCCGGCAAAATCGACGACCGCCCCGCCGTGAAAAACGGCGTCGCCACCATCAACATCGCGCTCAACCCATACAGCAGCCCCGTCACCGGCCACTCCAAAATCAACAGGAACGAAAGCGCAATCACCGCCCGAAACAACTCGCTCGCCATCATCACCCCACGCCGATCCAGCCGGTCTAAATACACCCCCGCCATCGGAGCCACTAGAATCGCCGGTAGCGTCCGTGCGATCATGACCGCACCCACCGTCGATCCCGATCCCGTCAAATGCAGCGACAGCGACAACGCCGCGATCGAGTTGAAATGGTACCCCGTCTCGCTCACCAGTTGACCAACCCACAGCGAGCGGTAGTTGGGGTTCTGCCGCAGCAGCGCCAAAAATTGCACGTCCCTTCATAGTATGCAAATCCTCTCCGACTGGTTCCTTTGGGCCCTCCTCACGATCGTCGCCATCGCCAGTTTCTTCCCCAATCTGTCATCCACCCTCCATGCCAACCAGGTCTCCGACTACGGCATCTTCATCATCTTTTTCCTCTACGGCGTCAACCTCTCCGTCGAAAGTCTCCGCACCGGCCTCGTCAATTGGCGCCTCCACCTGCTCGTCCAACTCTCCACCTTCGTCCTCTTCCCAGCCCTCTTCATCCCCTTCCGCGCCCTCTGCGGACCCTGGCTCCCCCCCGACCTCCAACTCGGCTTCTTCTATCTCTGCGCCCTCCCCTCCACCATCTCCTCCTCCGTCGCCATGACCGCCATCGCCCGCGGCAACGTCCCCGCCGCCATCTTTAACGCCACCCTCTCCAGCCTCCTCGGCGTCTTTCTAACCCCCGCCCTTGTTAGCTTGGTTGCCCAAACCACCGGCCAAGCCCCGCCCCTCTCCCAGACCGTCTCGAAGGTCGCCACGCTCCTCCTCCTCCCCTTCGCCCTCGGCCAGCTCCTCCGCCCCTTCGCCGGCAAGTTCTTCGGCCGCTACAAGAAATACACCGCCATCTCCGACAAGTGCATCATCCTCATCCTTGTCTTCGCCGCCTTCTCTGACTCCGTCAACGCCGGCCTCTGGACCACCTACGGCCCCGGCGTCCTCGCCCTAGCCTTCGTCTGTACAGGTGCCATCCTAGCCATTGTCCTCACCGTCACCACCACTCTCGCCCGGCTCCTCCATTTCTCCACCGCCGATGAGATCGTCGCCGTCCTCTGCGGCTCCAAAAAGACTCTCGCCTCCGGTGCCCCCATGGCCAAGCTCATCTTCGTCGGTTCCACCAGCCTCGGCCCCATCCTCCTGCCCATCATCCTCTTCCACCAAATTCAACTCTTCGTCTGCAGCATCCTAGCCCGCCGCTATGCCGCCCGCCCAGAGCTCTCGTAGCATCTCGAACGCCGCCCCCACCACGATGTCCTCCGTGTCCGGCCCATACAACGCCGTGTCCACCTCATACCCCCCTTCCGCAAACGCCGCCCGCGTCGGCATATACCCAAACGTCCCATTCGAGTACCCCGAAACCAAGGTATGCTCGAACGGCGATCCGCCGACGATCCGCTTCCCAATCTCCCCAAACGGCTCGTCCTGCATCGAAACCATCACGACGTCCCCAATCCGCAGCACCTGCATCTGCCGCTCCACAAACGCCGCCCCCCGCACCATCCGCGCCCGCTCTTCCTTCATCGTTGCTCTTGTCAACGCTGCGGTCGCCTCCCGCACCCCCACCCCGCTCCCCCGCGCCGCCTCCAACCCCGCCCGCAACCGGCCCACCTCCGCCACCAACTCCTCGTGCGGCGGAAACACGTTCGCCGGCAGCCGCATCGTCCGGCTCCGCATCGCAAACGCGACCGGCCCGTCCGCCGCCGGCACGTCCTCATACAACGCAATCGGAGCCCCCGACTCCATCACGCCCACCAATTTCTCCGTCCGTCTCCGCGTGTCAATCTCCAGCGCCACCTTCGCCGCTTCCAACCCCAATATCCGCCCCAACCGCCGATACACGTTCCGGTCCCCCGTGAACCCCCGCACCGGCCCCACTGACCCCGCCGCCCCCTGCAAATACAGGCACATTCCCCCCATCTCCCGCTCCACCACCTCTCGCACCACCCCCGGAAAGTCCGGCGTGAACCACTCGTTCTCCCACGCCATAATCGTCGGGTGGCAAGCGTAGTGGACGATCACCGCCACCGGCTTTTCATCCAGATCATCCACCCGCACCACGCGCACCGTCCGGTCCACCGGCCCCGCCCAATTCCGCCCCACCACCACTCGCCCATCCCCCATCGTCACCCGCCGGTTCACGTTGATCCCACACGCCCCCGTGCCCGCCGCCACCCGCACCGGCCGCAAGTTCTGCAACGCTTGCCACCCCGCCCCCGCAATCCGCCGGGGCAAGCTTTCCAAGTACTCCAAGCCCATCTCTAGCCCCTCCGAGACCACCTCCAGCCGCATCGTCTTCGGCCCCGAATGCGTATGCGAAGCCGACACCCGCACACACTCCGGCCCCAACCCCGTCAACTCCACCACCGCCGCCATCACCCTCCCCGCCCACTCTTCATTGAACCCAATCACGTCGACATCAATCACCAGCGTCGTCGTCTCGCCGTCGGTCATCGCCAGCGCCGTGGCGTACAAAGGCATATCCGCCCCCACGCCCCGCTGATGCAGTTGAGCCCCCCAAATCCCCTGCGGTGTCCCCGGTGCCGGGGTAATGTCGCTCCGCCCCGTTCCTGCTCGTAAATGGCCCATGCCGCCCAGCTTATCGCTTTTACAAACCCCTTACAAAACCCGGACAGTCAAACGTCCACCGTCCGCGCGCTATCAGTCAGGAGCAAGTAAATGACACTCAAAACAACCTTCACCACCCTGATTCTGACGGCCGCCAGCCTCACCGCACAGCCTTTTCCTATCAACCTCATCGAAATGCCCACCGGCTTCGTGGGACCCAAAGTCCTCCGCGTCGCCTTCATGGGCGACTCCTTCGCCGCCGGCGAAGGCTCCCCGAACCTCACCGGGGACAAATGGACCAACCCCCATGCCGCCTGCCACAACTCTGACGAGAACGGCCGTTCCGCCGCCGCCCGTCGCATCCAAACGGCCCTCGGGTCTAGTCCCAGCTTCCCCAACCGCCGCCTCGAATTCATCGATGTCGCCTGCTCCGGGGCCACCATCAACGGCTCCGTCCTCGGCGAGAACTATCGCGGACCCACGCCGCTCACCCCCTCCGGCCCCGGCCCCGTGGGCCCCCCCATCCCGTCCCAAGTCACCCAGGTTCGCCAATGGCTCAACGGCCAGGAGCTCGACCTGCTCATCATCTCCGTCGGCGGCAACGACATCGGCTTCGGCGAGATCGTTGCCAAGTGCATGACGCCACTGACGAGTTGCAAAGACGATGCCGCCCTCGAAACCCTCATCCGCCGCGGCAAACAGGGCAACACCGAGTTCGTCGGCCTCGACTTCCTGGCCGGTGCCTACACCACCATGAAGAACCGCATCGATGCCGATCTCAAGCCCAAAGCCGTCGCCATCATCGGCGTCCCCAACCCCGTCCGCGACCAGGACAACCGCTACTGCCACCGCTACGAAGACGGCGTCGGCATCCTGCCCTCCAACCTCCTCGACCCCTTCGCTCACCCCTTCGTCCAGATGGTCGGCCTCTCCACCATCGGCACCCTCAGCCCCGCCGAAGTCGACCGTGGCGAATCCGAATGGCTCGAAGCGAAGGTCATTAATGCCCTCAACGCCAAACTCGAGCAAATCGCCACCAACTTCGGCACATCCAACTGGTCCTTCGTCGACCTCAACTACATGACCAAGCTCCACGGCATCTGTTCCGACGACGCCTGGTTCAACACCTTCAAAACTTCTCTCGCCACGCAAGGCGACTTCAACGGGATCGCCCATCCGAAGCGCGCCGGCTACAAAGTCTACGAAGCCTTCACCTTCCGCCTCCTCGCCCGGCACTTCAACGTCCAGGTCTCCGCCGCCCCCCGCATCGACCACGAGAATATTCATCTCACCTACTCGATCAACGGCGACACCAAAACCATGCCTCCCAGCGAATACAACCTCAACCCGGACCGCATCTTCGTCGGCAACAACTTCTCCGTCCGCTTCCGCTCCCTGGTCTTCCCCAGCCCTGACGTCACCACCTCGCTGACGCTCCAGGTCTCGCGGAAGCCCTTCGCCGATTCCACCGCCGCTGACATCTCCAACTTCAACATGGACATAAGCTCCCAGACCCTCGGCAACTTCGCCCGCAACGTCAGCGTCAGCAACATGCCCGACGGAACGGTCCTCCACGCCCGCTGGAGAATCGTAACCCGCCCCTTCTACAGCACTTCGGCCCCCACCACAACCAACTTCTCCGGCACCATCCGGGTCAAAGTCAGGGACGGCGTCAACGCTGCCCGCAAACTCTAATCCCAGACCCGCCCGCTCCGCGCCGCTCTCCTCCGAGAGCGGCGCATTTTTGCGTTCCGACGGATGGTAGAATCATCAGTGGAACGGTAGAACGCAATGAGCATGAACATCAAGGACGAAGCCATTCACGCGATGGCAAAGGAAATCGCGAGAGAAACCGGCGAGTCGATCACCGAAGTTGTCCGCACCGCCCTTTCGGAGCGGAAGCAACGGTTAGGCGAATCCAACGGTCGAAATAGCGCTTCCTGGAAAGAAGTCTGCGCCGTCCTGGACCGAATCCACGCCCTTCCAAAGTTTGGCCCCCCCATTGATCACGGCGATTTGCTCTACGGGGACGATGGCCTACCGAAATGATCATCGATACTTCCGTCCTAATGTCAATCTTGTTGGAAGAACCGGGTTGCGATGCCCTCGCTGCGAGCATATTCGATGCCCGAACAAAAAGGATGAGCGTAGCGAACTATCTCGAGTTGGCTATCGTCGCCTCGAATCGCCTCGGCGAGTCAGGCTCCGTTGCAAGTGACGATCTTTTAAGGGCCCTCAACATCACGCTGGAACCGGTTACCGTCCAACAAACCATCCTCGCACGCCAAGCCTTTTACGACTTCGGCAAAGGACGCCATCCGGCTGCCCTCAACTTCGGCGACTGCTTCGCCTACGCTCTCGCCAAAAGCTCCGGTGAGCCTCTCCTCTACGTGGGCTTCGACTTCGCCCGAACCGATATAACCTCTCCTTCGTGACCCGACCCATCCAAATCCAAACTCGCCGCTACCGCAGCGCCGAATGGTTCTACGGCCGCGACGAACTCGGCTTCCAAAACCGCTCCGCCCTCCGCTCCATCGGCGTCGACGTCGACCGCTACCAGGGCCGCCCCGTCATCGGCATCGCCAACTCCTGGTCCGAACTCAACAACTGCAACATCACCCTCCGCGACGTCGCGGAAGCCGTCAAACGCGGCGTCCTCGCCGCCGGTGCCCTCCCTCTCGAATTCCCCACCATCTCACTCGGCGAAGAGTTCACCAAACCCTCCGCCATGCTCTACCGCAACCTCATGGCGATGGACGTCGAAGAGATGCTCCGCTCCAATCCCATCGACGCTGTCGTTCTACTTTCGAACTGCGACAAAACCGGCCCCGCCCAGCTCATGGGTGCCGCCAGCGCCAACCTCCCCGCCATCCAGGTCAACGCCGGCCCCCGCGCCCCCTTCGAATGGCGCGGCGAACAGATCGGTTCCGGCACCGACCTCTGGAAGTACTGGGACCAGTTCCGCACCGGCCAAATCTCGGAAGCGCAATGGCGCGAACTCGAACACTGCATGTCGTGTTCTCAAGGTGCCTGCAACGTCATGGGCACTGCTTCCACGATGGCCGCCATGGCCGAGGCCCTCGGCATGATGCTCCCCGGAACCTCCACCATCGACGCGACGGATCCTGACCGCCTCGTCGCCGCCGAAGCCGCCGGCCGCCGCATCGTCGCCCTCGCCGAAACCAACCTCCGTCCGTCGGACATCATGACCCCTAGAGCCTTCGACAACGCCGTCCGCGTCCTCCTCGCTATCGGCGGTTCCACCAACGCCATCCTCCATCTCATCGCCATCGCCGGCCGCCTCGGCCACACCCTCCCCCTCGCCCGCTTCGACGAACTCGGCGCCACCACCCCCTGCCTAGCGAACCTGAAACCGTCTGGCGTTCATCTCGTCCGCCAATTCCATCTGGCCGGCGGAGTCCCCGCCCTCATGAAAACCATCGAGCACCATCTCAATACGACATGCCGAACCGTCACGAGCCAATCCGTCGCCACCAACCTAGCGAGCGCTAAAGTCACCGACCCCGACGTCATCCGTCCCCTCTCCAATCCGGTGCTCGGAGCCGGAGCCCTCGCCGTCCTCACCGGCAACTTAGCCCCGCTAGGAGCGGTCATCAAAGTCAGCGCGGCCTCCCCAAATCTCCTCATCCACGAAGGCCCCGCCCTGGTCTTCTCCGACTACGAAGACATGCTCGCTCGCATCGAGTCCCCCGACCTCGAAGTCACCGCCGGCACGGTCTTGGTCCTACAAAACTGCGGCCCCCGCGGCGTCCCCGGCATGCCCGAATGGGGAGCCATCCCCATCCCCGCCAAGCTCCAACGCCAAGGAGTCACCGACATGGTCCGACTCTCCGACGCCCGAATGTCCGGCACGAGTTACGGAACGGTCGTCCTCCACGTCTGCCCCGAAGCCGCCGCGGGCGGCCTGCTCGCCTTGGTCCAAACCGGAGACCGCATCAATCTCGACGTCCCAGCCCGCCGCCTCGACCTTCTCGTCTCCCCCGAAGTGCTAGCCACCCGCCAGCCATCCCCCCGGC
>JANODS010001029.1:0-1571 GCA_031412835.1 Acidobacteriota bacterium
TGCCCTACGCCGCGGCCAACATCAACGACTTCTGGCGCCGTTGGCACATCTCGCTCTCCAACTGGCTGCGGGACTATCTCTTCTTCTCCCTCCCCGGCAAACGGAACGCGGTCATGCCGTACTGCAACCTCATTATCACGATGGCCCTCGGTGGGCTTTGGCATGGGGCCAGTTGGAACTTCGTCATCTGGGGCTTGCTCCATGGGGTCGCCCAGGCTGTGGCCCGTGGTTGGCAGTCTTGGCGCGGCCCCAAAGCCACCCCTTGGACCCCTGCCTGGTTCCGTACCTTCTGCACCGTCCAGTTCGTCTGCTTTGCCTGGATCTTCTTTCGCGCCACCAACCTCGAACAAGCGGGCAAGATCATCGAGCAGCTCGGCGAACTCACGTACTCGGTTGACAACGTCTCTCGACCGCTCTGGATCGTCCTTGGCGTCGCCGTGGCCGGCCACTATTTCCCGAAATCCTGGTTCGAACAGGTCCGCGAGACCTTCGTCCGTTCTCCCTTCGTCGTCCAAGCCGCCGCGCTAATGGCCCTAATTGTCGCTATTCAGTACATCGCCGCGACAGGGGCCGCCCCGTTTATCTACACTAACTTCTAGGCTGTGCTCCTTCCTCCCAAAGTTACCCTTACCGTGCTCACTCTCGGCGTCCTGCTGAGCGCTCCCGATTTCATTCCGGTCGTTCAGGAGTATCACGTCATCGACTGGACCTCCTTCGCCAAAGTCCTCGACTTCCAGCCCCGCATCAAGTCCGCGAACCCGATTGAAGAGGAGCAGCAGCGTCTTAAGCCCGACACGTCGGTGGAAAAGGCCGAGGTCCGCCCGCTCATTGATCCTACAAACGCCCTCGAACCCTTCTTCGCCTCGCTCTACTCGACCGAACGGAAGGACCCCGGTGCCGTCACGCGCATCCTTCATTACGGCGACTCTCCCACCACGGCTGACCTGATCACCGCCGATGTCCGCTTCCTATTCCAAAAGGATTTCGGCGACGCTGGCCACGGCTTCGCCCTTGTCGGCAAGCCTTGGGCTTGGTATGGTCACCGGGGGCTCGAAATCAAATCCTCGGGCTGGAAAATCGAGCCGGCCAACACCGCTGAGATCAAGGACGGCTTCTACGGCCTCGGCGCCGTTTCCTTTCGCGGCTCCGCCGGTGCGCAGTCTCGCATCATCCTGAAAGACTCGACGCACTCCGACGTCGAAGTCTCCTTCCTCTCGCAGCCCGACGGCGGCACGTTCCATCTCCTGGCCGACGGGGCCGAACTCGGAATGGTCGATACCGCCTCACCGGTTGTCACCCCCTCCTTCCAAAGCTTCAACCTCCCTTCCGGCGTTCGCGAACTCCAACTGGCGAATATCACCGGTAGGGTCCGCGTCTATGGCTTCCGTTTCTCGAAAGCCGTCCCCGGGGTGGAGTACAACTCGCTCGGCGTCAACGGGGCCTATATCTCCATCCTTGCCCGCATGGTCGACGAACAGCACTGGGCGGACCAGCTTCAGCACCATCGGCCGAACCTCGTCATTATTAACTACGGGACCAACGAAAGCGTCTATACCCTGTTTGTCGATACC
>JANODS010001030.1:0-1925 GCA_031412835.1 Acidobacteriota bacterium
CCGGGGCCGGATTGTCGTCATTGGTGCCGTGGATATGCACTTCCCGTGGAACGACATGTATTTGAAAGAGATACAGCTTTACATGTCGCGCGCCTACGGACCGGGCAGCTATGACGCGGCCTATGAACGGCGTGGCCAGGACTATCCGCTGCCTTATGTGCGATGGACCGAAAACCGCAACATGGAAGAGTTTCTGCGGTTGGTGGGGCGCGGCGATATCCAGTTGCAGCCGCTCATCAGCCACGAATATACACTCGACCAGGCACCCGCGGCGTATCAGACCATCATGGACCCGGCGCAGAACAGCTTGGCCGTGCTGCTGCGCTACGCGGCGGCGGAAAACCCGGCGGCTTTACGATTCGAACCCAAGCGCCGGATTTCGGTGCAGCCCAAGCCGATCGTAAAGGACGAGCTGCGGTTTGCGCTGATCGGGGCTGGCAATTTGGCGCGCTGGAGCCATATCCCCAATCTGCAAAAGCTGCCGGGAGTGCGGCTGCATGCGGTGCAATCGGGCGGCGGCGTACGCGCGAAAAGCTATGGCGCGCGGTATGAAACCGACTACGCCACCACCGACTACGACGAAGTGTTGCGCGATCCGAACATTGACGCGGTGCTGATTACCAGCCGCAACCAGTATCACGCCGCGCAATCGATCGCGGCTCTGCGCGCCGGAAAGCACGTATTCGTTGAGAAGCCCATGGCGATCACCGAGGAGGAATGCACGCAGGTGCTCGCCGCCGTCGCAGAGACGGGCGGGCAGATCACGGTGGGCTTCAACCGCCGTTTCGCCCCCTACTATCGCGCGGTGAAGGACCAACTGCGACGGCGCAGCGGCCCGGCCGTGATCAACTGCCGCGTCAATTCGCCGGGTATCTCGGGCGGCTACTGGATGGCCGACCCGGCCATTGGTGGTGCCATTCTGGGGGAAGCCTGCCACTTTGCCGATCTGTTCTACTGGCTGCTGGATTCCGAGCCGGTCAGCGTGATGGCGTATTCCCTGCCCCGCGAACAGAAGGATCCGGCCGGAGAGAACAATCTGGCCGCGACGCTGCAATTCGCCGATGGCTCCATAGCCACCCTGTCGTACTCAACGGTGGGCAGCAAGACCTCCGGCGGTGAGCGGCTGGAGGTGTTCGGTCAGGGATTTGGTGCCGTCACTGAAGATTTTAAGCGCCTCTCCCTGCGACAGAAGATACAGCGGAATTCGAGCAAATTCTGGGGCGATAAGGGGTACAAGGAGCAGATGGAATCGTTCGTCACCTGTATCCGGACGGGGAAGCCGCAGGAGGTGACGGCGGTTGACGGTGCGCGGGCGACGCTCGTGTGCCGCAAGATGCTGGAGGCGGCGCGCACCGGGGTGCCGCAGGCCATCCGGTTAGACGAGCTGTCCACGCATTCATGACTCGGCTGCCCATGAACATTCTTCTGGTCGCGCCCAGTTTCGATATTCTGGGCGGGCAATCGATCCAGGCCAGCCGGATCCGGAAGGAGATGGAGAGCGTCGCGGATGTGGACATGCGTTTTTTGCCCATCAATCCGCGGCTCCCCGGTGGGCTGCAATGGTTGAAAAAGATTCGCTACGTGCGTACGGCCGCCAACTTCATCCACTATTTTCTGCTGCTGCTGGGTGGGGCGGCGCGGGCCGATCTGCTGCACATTTTTTCGGCTTCGTACTGGTCCTACAACTTCTGGGCGCTGCCCGCGATCCTGGTGGGCCGGGCGTTTGGCAAGAAGGTGATCCTGAACTACCGGGACGGCCAGTGCGCCGACCATATGCGGAACTGGCCTTCGGCGCTGCCAACGGTCCGGTGGGCGCATGCGGTGGTAACGCCGTCTGGGTTTCTGGTGGATGTGTTTGCGGAGTTCGGGATCGCGGCGCGCGAGATCCGCAATTTCATCGACGTCAGCCGGTTCCAATGGCGCGA
>JANODS010001031.1:0-4859 GCA_031412835.1 Acidobacteriota bacterium
GCCCCGCCATCCCCAACGAAGGAATGTTCGGCACCGATGGCACCTACGGCCCCAAAGCCAACTTCAAAATTTCCCTCCGGGAACTCCCCGACCAGGGCCGCTTCCGCGTCACCGTGACCGCCGCCAAGTACAACGACGGCCTCCTCCTCGACCCCAACACCCCCTCTCAGCCAGCGGGGCTCACCGCCATCGGTAACACCATCAACATCCCCCATGCCGGCGTCTATCAAGTCGATGTCCACACCGCTACGCCCTCCGCTAAACCCGCCCCCCCGGATTCCACCCGCCTCTCCGAATCTCTAGCCGCGACCCTCGACATCGCCCAACTCGAAGGCAAGGCCCACCTTGTCAAATCTCCTTTCGGCCAAGCCCTCTCGTTCGGCGGAGCCATCGACGCCGCCGTCCTCCCCGCCGCCAACGTCGGCTCCGGCGACTTCACCGTCTCCGCCTGGATCAACCCCCGCCAAGTCCGCAAGTCCGGCCTCATCACCACCCCGAATTGGAAGCTAGAAATCTCCGAAGACCGCGGCGGCCTCCGCTTCGAATCCTTCGGCCCCAACGGAAAATCCAACGGCACCACCGCCACCCCAGCAGGAATCATCCGCCCCAATGTCTGGCAGCACGTCACCGCCGTCGTCAATCACGCCAAGAACGAAGCCCGCCTCTACGTCAACGGCTACCCCGTCGCCCGCGCCCCCATCGGCTCGGCCAACCTCGACAACCCCACCCCCAACCTAACCCTCGGCCACCAACTCCGCGGCGACCTCGCCCTCGTCAACCTCTATCGCCGAGCTCTCGCCGATTCCGAAATCCAAGCCCTCCTCGAACCCGGCCGCCAGTTCGTCAAGCCGCCCCCCGACAAACCCCAGGAACTCACCCTCGACATCGCAGACCGCCGCTTCTCCGGCACCCTAAAACAACCCGCCTTTCTCGTCCTCCGCCTGCCTGCCGGCCCCCTCACCCTACGTACCGAACTCTCCGGCATCGCCGACCTTGACCGCATCGTCTTCACCCCCCTTCCCCCCGCCCACGAGCTCACCACCCGCTTCCTCGCCTTCGAAAAACGCGCCCCCCGCGTCGGCGTCCATCTCGGCCTCCGCCGCGACTGCGGCAGCACCTTCGCCCCCGTCGGCCCCCCTCAAACCGTCTCCAGCGACAAACTCTCTCGCTTCGTCTTCGAAGGCTCCATCCGCAATTTTCCCAGCCCCGACGTCGAAAAGGATAACGTAAACTATCTCGCCGGCGTCCGCGAAATCGCCGCCCGCAGCGAGTTCACCGACGGTCGTGACATGCCCCGACTCCTCATCCGCTCCGTCGAATTCGAAGGCCCCTTCTACGACACTTGGCCCCCCGTCTCCCACCGGAATATCTTCACGAGCGCCGACCCCCGCCAGATCATCCGCTCCTTCGCCTCCCGCGCCTACCGCCGCCCCCTCACCGCCCAGGAGGAAGCCGCCCTCATGGCCGTTTACGCCAAATCCTTCGCCACTACCGCCAACCTCCAACAAAGCATCAAAGACGTCCTCCAGGTCGTCCTCACCTCCCCCCAGTTTCTTTTCCTCATCGAAAACAGCGCCTCCCCCGCCGCCGAGCCCCTCGACCCCCACGAACTCGCCTCCAAGATCAGCTACTTCCTCTGGAACGGCCCGCCAGACCGCACAACCCTCCAACTCGCCGCCAACGGAACCCTCCGCCAGCGCCTCGACGCCGAAGTCGACCGCCTTATCGCCGACCCCCGTTTCGCCAAATTCAGCCAGGAGTTCACGGCTCAATGGCTCAGCCTCGATAAGTTCAGCGTCCTTGAACCAGACCGCAAACGCTTCCCCAAACTCACCCGCGACACCCGCGCCCAACTCCGCCAGGAACCGATCCAATTCGTCCAATATCTCATCCAGAAGAACCTGCCTGTCCGCAACCTAATCGCCTCCGATTTCCTGCTTGCCAATGAAGTAGTCGCTAGCTACTACGACCTCGCCGACAAGTCCGAAACCGGCTTCAGCTTCGCCGCCATCCCCCACGGCCGCCCCGAACTCGGAGGCGTTCTCACGCAATCGGCCATCCTCGCCGGCCTCTCCGATGGCCGCGAATCCAACCCCGTCAAACGCGGTGCCTGGCTCGCCCGCCGCATCATCGCCGAACCGCCCCCGCCCCCTCCCCCCAACGTCCCGGCTCTCCAGGAAGACGCCAAAGGCCTCACCCTCCGCCAGCGCCTCGAACAGCATCGCAACGTTCCCGCCTGCTCCCAATGCCACGCCAAAATCGACCCCTGGGGCGTCGCCTTTGAAGAGTTCGACGCCGGCGGCCGCCTTAAACAGCAGTCCGTCGACGCCCGTTCCACCCTCCCCGACAAGACCAACGTCGCCGGTGCCATCGAGCTCAAGCGCTACCTCGAACAGGATCGCATCGACCAGGTCGCCTTCAGTGTTCTCAAGCATCTCTCGACCTACGCGACCGGTCGCAACCTCACGTACAATGAGGTAAGTTATTTGAAGCAAGACGGCCTAAAATTGAAGGCCAACGGCTACCGGATGAAGGAAATGCTCCGCTACGTCGTCAACAGTAAACCCTTCCTGGAAAAATAATCTTTATGAGCTCCTCCCTGAAGATCGATCGCCGCGCCTTCCTCAAAGGTTCCGGAGGCATCGCCCTCGCCCTCCCCGTTCTCGACGCCATGGGTGCCGAAGTCACAGCCGTCGCCCCCCGCCGCTTCTGCGCCATATACACCGCCAACGGCATGTCGCTCCCCCGCGCCGAAAACGATATCAGCGATTGGAGCTGGTTCCCCGCGCTCGAACAAAACGGCCAATTCGTCTTCGGAAACTCGACCGCCCCTCTAAAACCCTTCCGCGAAAAACTCAGCTTCATGGGCGGTCTTTACCACCCCAGCGGCCCTAAAGCCGACCCCCACATCTGTTCCGACATGTGGCTCACCGGCGCTCCGCTCCACAATCCCAAGCCCGGCACGTTCAACACCGCCGGCCTCGACCAGGTCATCGCCCTCCACACCAAACAGTTCTGCCGCCAGCCCTCGCTCGTCATGTCCATCGACGCCGGCACCGGCTTTCTATCCCGCACCGGAACCATCTCCTACAGCCTCGAAGGTCGTCCTATCCCTGCCGAAAACAGCCCCCGCCGCATCTTCGACCGCCTCTTCCGCGGCGACCGCTCGTCTCTAAAGGCCGAACACGAAAAGCTCCAGCGCCGGATCCGCCTCGTCGACGCCGTCGTCGAAAGCGCTCGTTCCCTCGACAAGCAACTCGGCAAGTCGGATCGCGAACGCATGGATCAATATCTGACTTCCCTCAACGAAGTCGAATCTCGCCTCGTCGCCTCCGAAAAGTGGATCGACATCCCGCTGAAGAAGCAGGACTACTCGCATCTCAACCTCGACGCCTCTTCCGAAGGAGAGCCCGCCGAGTACTACCGCAACATGTTCGACTTGATCGCCCTAGCCTTCGATGCGGACATCACCCGCTCGGTCACTTTCATGCTCAACCGGGAAGACGGCATGGGCATCTCCGACACCTTCCCTCTCAAGCTTGGTCTCTCCAAAACCCACCACAATCTCTCCCACGCCACCGACAAAGACGGCCAACTCCAGTTTGCCAAATACGACCTCTTCCTGAGCCAGCAAATCGCCCACTTCTTCGAGAAGTTGTCGAGTTATCAGGACCGCAACGGCTCCGTTCTCGACAACTCCATCGTCCTGTACGGCTCCGGTGCCAGCACCACCCACACCTCGACCAACCTGCCCACCCTCATCGCCGGTGGCGCCAACCTCGGCCTCAAGCACGGTCGCTATTGGAAAAACGGTCAAACGCGAATGTCCAACGTCTACCTCAGCATTCTGCACTCGCTTGGCGTCCCTCAGGAGTCGTTTGCCGATAGCACGAGCACCCTCAGCAACTCCATCTTCCGCCGGGTCTGAAACAGACCGACACCGTCCCGCATCCTTATTAACGGAGCCCTTTTCCCGTCATGATCCTACGCCGCGTCGTACCCCAAATTCTACTTACCGCCGCCCTCCTCTTCGCGCAAAAGCAGAAGAACGTTAAGCCCGGCTTCAACATGTTCTCCATCGAGCAGGACATCCAGCTAGGCAAGGAGTCTGCCGTCCAAATCGAGCGCGAGATGCAGGTCGTCAGGGATCCGAAGCTCTCCGCGATCATCGACCGCATCGGCCGGAAGCTCGTGGCCGCCAACGCCGCCGATCAAAAAAACGCCCAGTTCCCTTTCACCTTTAAGATCATTAACGATCCTTCTATCAACGCCTTCGCGCTCCCCGGCGGGCCGATGTTTATTCAAACCGGCCTCATCGCCGCTGCCGATAACGAAGCGCAGATTGCCGGCGTCATGGGTCACGAAATGGCCCATGTCATTCTTCGCCACGGCACCAACCAGGCATCCAAAGCCAACCTCCTCCAACTTCCCGCCGCCATCGCCGGCGGCATGTTCGACAAGGGCGGCATGCTCGGCACGCTCTCCCAATTGGGCATCGGCCTCGGCATGAACTCCGTGCTCATGAAGTTCTCCCGCGGTGCCGAATCCGACGCCGACCTCCTTGGCGCTCGCCTCCTTCACACCGCCGGCTACAACCCCGTTGAACTCGCCCGCTTCTTCGAAAAACTCGAAGCCGAGTCCGGCAAGGGCAACGCGGTCACCAACTTTTTCGCCTCCCACCCCAACCCCGGCAATCGTGTCAAAGCCATTCAGGAGGACATGAAGTTTTACCCCCGGACCAACTACGAAAGCACCAACCCCACGCCCGATTTCAACGCCGCCAAGACCGTCGCCCGCTCCATGCCGAAGCCTCCGGCCAGGCCCCAGCAAGGCACCGTGGCCGCACCCCCCGCGAACGG
>JANODS010001032.1:0-1988 GCA_031412835.1 Acidobacteriota bacterium
GCGGGGCCGGACGCCGCGCAATTCTGTTGAGCGTGGGAGGGGAGAGTAAGGGTGAGGAGGAGGGCTGCTTGGAAGGAGAGGAGGGGTCGCAGGGGCATATAGTCTCCAGAATTTCAGATTTCGCCGATGGTTAGAAAGACAAACTCTTTCGGGAATTGACGACTAACACCGGTTCTAACGCTGTACTCTCTAGAACTGCCAAGCCATCCGTCCTGGAGGAGATTGGTGTTCGAATTTGTCCAAGCAAGTTCGGGTAGCGCCTTACGCACGACACTGGAAAGTTCGTCATTGGCGATACGATCCAAACTGAACTTGCATTGCACAAATGACTTGTTCGACGGCACCGCCAGGTAGACGATACAGGACATTGCTAACGGGAGGCCGCTCTTGCTCTGCCATGCTCTTTGGACTTGGGGATTAGCGACCTCTAGCTCCTTCCCTCGTAGGCCGACGAGGAGGCCCAATTTGGCAGATTGGCCCAATTCGGTTATCCCCGATTGGAGCTCATCGAGGGGCGATAATTGCTTGCGAGGAGGCGATTCCCTAATAACGACGACGCTCTCCTCGCCCAACTTCCGCCGAAACACTTCCAAAAAAAAGTTGCCGGTCTCGGCCCGCCAATTCATTGGAAACTCGGCGGATTTCTGGTCGATAAGTTCAACCCCGGGAATCGCGGCCGCGACGGCCTTCTTGATTTCCGAGTAGGGCAGACTAGTGGGGGCAAACACGCAGCCGATGTAAGTTAGCGGTGGTTCGTTGTGAATGTAGCACGCTTCTGCTCCGGTGGCGGTGTACTTGCTTTTCCAGCGTGTGCCAGTGCTGTCTAAGGGACCCTTCAGTCCGTTTAGCTTCTTTTTGGTTGCTAAATCCACCAACCGGCCCAGGTCGGTTTGCAGTTGGGCGGACGGCGGGACAAGGGGTTGAGGACTCGGCTGCGACGGCGGCGGCTTGACCGGTGCGGGTGGCGGCGGGGCTGCCGTCGCTGGTTGCAGCGAGACGGGATATCCCCACTCGGCGATCAGTTCGAGCAGCGGCGTCAACGCAATGGCTTCTGCTAAAGGAGGATTATGCCGTTGGATCATGCCGACTAGCTGCCATTGTTCGTTGAACAGACCGCCGCCGGAAAATCCGGGGGCGATGCCGGAGTCGAAGAATTTGAATTGGCCCGCGGCGGTGCTGGTGACCGAAACCGGATCGGGTAGCGAAAACCATTCGGCGTTCGGAAGGTAGCCCACGGAATAGACTTTCGATCCTCGGTTGACAAGCGACGTTTTGCCGATCAGCGCGAACGGCAAATCGGGGACACGGAGCCTTGCGGCATTGCGAATGATGAGAATGGCGACGTCCTGCCGGGAGTCGAATTTTTCGGTTAGTACGGCGGGGACAGAATCGCCGCGATTCCAGCGCAACTTTACCTTTATGGATTTGGCTTCGCTGGAGCCGCGGCGGACGACGTGGTTGGCGGTGGCGATGTAGATCTTGTCGTCAGCGACGCCTACGATGATCCCGGCACCAAGTTGCGGCTCGCCGTCGATCTGGGTGGCGATCATCACCAAGAGATTCTTGGCAAGGGTTTCGGGGGCGACTTGGGCCCACGATGGGCGAACTCCCACGCAGAAAACGATAAGGAAGGTCCAAAGCAGACGCCTGCGGAGTGAGAGGTCCATAATTCCGACAGTGTATCTTACTCCCGGCTACTTTTCTTCGTCGGTGGTGGTGACTTGCAGTTGTACGTTGGCGGTGGCGCGGGGGGCGACCGTGATCTCGACGGCGTTGGCTTCGAAACGTTTGCGGAAGTTGGGGTCGGGCCAGAGATCGTCGTCGACCTGGTCCCAGGCGTAGAGGCGGTAGAGGCCGGGGCGAAGGTTTGTGAAGGTAAATTTGCCGTCGTCGCTAGCGACGAAGAAAAGTAGCCGGGAGTAAGATACACTGTCGGAATTATGGACCTCTTACTCCGCAGGCGCCTGCTTTGGACCTTCCTTGTCGTT
>JANODS010001033.1:0-4017 GCA_031412835.1 Acidobacteriota bacterium
CCTCGGGGTTTTTGTTTGGGCCAAGTTCCAATAAAGTCTGGCGGTTCTGTCAATCTTCGTTAGGCCGCCGGTGGCGGCCCCGACGGCAAACCTATTGGGACCGGTAGTTCTCTCCCGGGAAACCATGCGCGGGGTCCAGGCCATCCGGGAAGATAGCCGCTACTCGGCCGTTCACCCGCTCCGTAGCACCCGCTCGGAACCGGCCCCCGGAATGGCAGCCAGAGCCGCCACAGGAGACGCCGAGTGCTAATCATCCGGCGAAGACGAGGCGAGTCGATCACCGTTGGCGATGAAGTAGAAATAGAGATCCTCGAGACCTCACCGTCCCAAGTCAAGCTCGGCATCCGTGCCCCGAAACACATCTCGGTGCTGCGCAAAGAGATCTTAATTACCCGAGAACAGAATCGCGTCGCCTCCGGCTCACCGGCCGTGGACGACCAACTCAATACGTTGGCCGAGCAGTATCGAGCCAGCGAAAGCGCCGGCGCCTCGCCGGAGCCCATCACCCCCATAGCCGTATCCCCTGAACTGCCCCTTCTTGATCCGAAGCGCCACTCCTAAAGCGCCCTCGGCCATCCCCCAACCATCGATCTAACAGACGTGGGCTGACGCCAACGGCGCCGGACTGCGTCCACGGGAACGGATTCCCGCATCCCCCATCCTCTGGCCCTCGCCAGAGCTGTTTCAAGGAGTGAAACATGTCTTTTCGCATCAATACGAACATCGCTTCGCTGCAGTCGCGAGAATATCTCCGCACCACCAGCGAGGAGCAAGCAAAGGCCATCGGACGCGTCACGTCCGGCCTGCGCATCTTGTCAAGCGGCGACGACGCGGCCGGGCTGTCGATCGCCAACAGCTTCCGCAGCGACCAAGCGGTCCTGCAACAAGGGATCCGCAATGCCAACGACGGGCTCAGCACCCTCCAGACCATCGATGGCGGTATCAACAACATCAGTAAGCTGCTCGACCGTGCTCGGACTCTCGCCACACAGTCAGCGTCCGGAACTTTCACCGGCAGTCGCGCCGTCCTGAACACCGAATTCACCAGCGTAATCGCTGAAATCGATCGTCAGGCGCAGTCGATCGGGTTGAACACCGGTGGCGAGTTCGCCCGCTCCCTCTCCGTCTTTATCGGTGGCGGCAAGAGCTCAAACGGCATCAACGCCATTCAGAACGGTGCCTCGAACGTCGACCTCTCGAACTCCACCGTCGACGCCAAAAGCCTCGGCCTCAAGGGCTCCCAAGCCCAGGGTATTGCCGGAATCGATATCGGCACCGGCTCCGGATCCACCAGCGTCTCAACCATCATTAACGATCCCACCAACATCGCCTCCCTCGCTGCCGCCGGCTTCACTGACCTCTACTTCCGCGGGCCCGGATTCGGCGACGCCCAGCGCGCGAAAGTCTCGGTGAACCTTTCCGGGGTCACCAACGTCGACAACCTCGTCGGGGCGATCAACAACGCTTTGACCAGTGCCGGACAAGTCGTCAGCCCCGCCGCCACGGCGTTCCAAAATGCCAACGTCAGGGCTTCGGTCATCACCGCCCCGGACGGCAAACGCTCCCTGGCCTTCACCTCCGCCAACTCCGCCTTCCAAGTGGAGGCCGGTGACCGCACCGCCAACGCGTTGCTCGGCAATGTAACGTCCTCGTCCAACCCCACCGGCGTCTCCCTCGCCAACACCGTCACCGGAGGCAGCGCCACCGCCGCCACCACCACCACCTTCGGAGCGTCCGGCGCGGGCACCGTCACCGTCCGTTTCCAAGGCGCGGGTCTCGCCACGCCCGTCGATATCGGCTTGACCGTCGCCGCTGGAACCACCATCGACCAAGCCCTGGCCAATCTCTCCTCCGCCGTCGCCGCCAACGGTTCGCTGCAGGCGGCGGGAATCAAAGCTACCGCCACCACCCCCGGCGCGGCCTTGGTCTTCAGCAACTCTCGCGGTGAGCGGTTCGAAACACAAAGCTCCGGCGATCTCAATAATCTCCTCGGGCTTGGTGGTTTCCGCAGCCTGAACGGAGCGTTGGGCTCCTTCGACTACACGAGCGTCCTCGGCTCCGCCGGAGCCTTCACCGCGACTCCAGAGACCCTCGAGTTTTCGATCGGCGGCGGAGTCACCATTCCGCTCGCCGTGACACCCGGAGGCGCGACGGTTGGCGACGCCGTGCTGGCGCTCAATTCAGCCATCGCCGGAAACACAACCCTGGCCGCCGCCGGACTCGTCGCCACCAATAGCGGCGGTGAAATCGACCTGACCAGCACCAACGGTACCCGTTTCCGCATCGCTACCCAGGGTGCCGGCAACGTCTTCGGCTTCAACTCCGCCGGCGCCACCGGTATCGCCGATGTCGCCGAGACCCAGGCCGGAAACACCGACGTCAACCAGTTCATCTCCGGTGGAACCCAACAAACCAGTCTGATCGCCTTCAGCGGCATCCGCAGCGGTGGCGACGATCAGACCATCACTCTCACTGCCGCGGAGAATGGCAGTGCTGAGCAGTCCCTCGCCGTGGTCCTGCGCAACGACGGCACCCTCCGCAACGCCGGCACCGTCGATGAAGCGATCTCGGCCATCAACACAACGCTCCAACAGTCCAACAACCCAACCCTCCAAAAACTCTTTGCCGTCAAAGCCAAAGCCACTCCCACTGGCCCCGAAGGCATCAAATTCGTCAGCACCTTGAACTCCTTCAAGGTGACCGTGGCCACCAACGGCGGCGGCACCGGCTTAGGCTCCCAGGGCACTGTCATCGCTTCAGCCACCACCGGAACCGGAGCTACGGCCGATATCAGCACCCAGGAAAGCGCCCAGTCGGCTGTCTCCGCCCTCGCCACCGCCGTCACCTCCCTGGGTCAGGCCCAAGCCGTGGTCGGTCGAGGCCAGAACCAGTTCACTTTCGCCGTCAACCTCGCCGCCAGCCAGCTCACCAACCTGGCCGCCGCCGAATCGCGCATTCGTGACGCCGACCTGGCCGAAGAAGCCGCCAACTTAACCAAAGCGCAGATCCTGCTCCAGGCCGGCATCTCCGCCCTCGCCCAGGCAAACTCGGCACCCCAACAGGTGCTATCGCTCCTCCGGCAGTAGTCCGTAAACAATGGGGTAGGAACAACCCGAACAACCCTACCCCCTCCGAATTCTTACCCTACTCCCCAATTTTCGACTATTTCTCTCCCCGCTTCTCCGATAAGCCCTCTGTAACCGGATTTCATCACCGGTCGGGAAGGACTCCCGGAAAGTCGTTTCAAGGAGAGAAACATGTCATTTCGTGTAAATACTAACGTCGCGTCTTTGCAGTCGCGCGAATACCTGCGCCAGACTACTGAGTCGCAAGGAAAGACCATCAGCCGCGTAACCTCCGGTTTGCGTATCATCGCCAGCGGCGACGACGCGGCCGGCTTGGCTATCGCCAACGGATTCCGCAGCGACCAAGCGGTTCTATCGCAGGGCGTTCGGAACGCAAACGACGGGTTGAGCACCCTGCAGACGCTGGATGGTGGAATCAACAACATCAGCAAACTGCTCGATCGGGCTCGAACCCTCGCCACGCAGTCGGCCTCCGGCACCTTCACCGGAGATCGAGGCGTGCTAGACACCGAATTCTCTTCGGTGATCGGCGAAATTGACCGCCAAGCGCAGGCGGTTGGTCTAACCACGGGTGGCGCTTTCGCCCGCTCCCTGTCAGTCTTCATCGGCGGTGGTCGCAGCGCGAACGGCATCTCCACCACCACGAACGGTTCCGTCGGCGTCGATCTCTCGTCGTCCACGGTTGATTCCAAGAGCCTCGGGCTCAAGGGCGTGCAGGCCCAAGGCGTCTCCTCGGTCGACATCGGCACCGGCTCGGCCGCAACCAGCGTCAGCGCGATCGTCTCGGATGCGACCAACACTGGCTCCACGGCGGTCGGCGGATTCACGGACTTCTACTTTAAGGGTCCGGGCTTCAGCGACGGCGAGCGGATCAAAGTGGCGGTCAATCTCTCGGGCGTCACCAACGTCGACAATCTGGCCACCAACATCA
>JANODS010001034.1:0-6393 GCA_031412835.1 Acidobacteriota bacterium
AATGCTGCGCCGAAAGCGTGGTCCCATTCGTATAAAGCACGCTTTGACCACGCAAGGCGAACATCGTATCGCCGGGGCCGAACGACCGTTGCGCGATCTGAGCAGAACCCCATTGGGTGCTCACGGTCCAAGGGACCGCCGCGCCGACCTGCTCGGCATCCACCAGGATCTCCAGACGGTCGCCGGTCTGGAGCAGTCCAGCGGGAATCGTGCAGTTTCCGATGATTGCCAGCGACGCGGTTTGATTGAGCGCACCCTCCTCGGTACAGATGACCTGCGGAACAGCGTGCGTCTGGCCACCTTGCTGAGATCGCCTCGCCTTTCCAGTCGTATTGAACCATGCGTCGCCATCGAGTCGAGTAGGTGGATCAAGTGCCATTCCGGTATCTCGCCATGGCGCTCGACCCGCGCCCGGAGTAACTTGAATCGCCGAGGAGCTGAAGGTGCCATCGCTATCGATTCGGGCGACGTCACCACCCGACGCGTCCTGCCACCGATGAAGCGGCACGCCGTTTTGTGCCGCGCCGGAGCGCACGATCAGTGACGTCGCGCCCACTTGATCCTGCACGTTGAGCGTCCCATCGGTCAAGCTAGAGCCGACCGATAGCTTCCGACCGCTGCTGTCCCAGCGAAGTTGAAACGTATTCTCGGAAAGGTTGCCGGCCGAGTTTACGAACGGAATCGCTCCAGGTTGAAATCCCGTATAGAGACAGGTATTCCAAATGGCATCGACTCCGTTCGATGTAAGACACCGACCCGCGGCCCCAAGGCTCAGTTTGGTCCAACTCGGGGCCGAACCTTGACCGACGATCACGTCGCCCCGGGTTACCGTCGTCGCTGTCGTATCCGAATGCTGGGTGCTGAGCAACGGGTGCCCGACCGGAGATCGAGAATCCGTCAATCGAGAATCGATCGTCGTGACGAACTTGTTCGAAGCCGACGGAGCGCCGGCCGTACCCGAGAGCGCAGCCTTTTCAGCCGCCGTCGGGTCATTTGCACTGGTATGCGTCGGGAAGTTCAAAGCAAGCTTGCTCTCGACGATACCTGCAACGGTAGCAATATTGTTATTCGAGACGACCCCGGTTGCAAGCTGCGGATTAGGGTAATTTCCGGTGAGAGCCCCGCCGGCGGCCGAGGTGGGATTACTTGCGGAAGCCGTTCGAAAGAACGCCCGGAAGACATCTCCCGTTCGCGGTGTTGAAGCCGCGAGCATCGTAATCGAGTTCGCGCTCACTGTGTAATCGACGCCAGGGGATAGAGCGATTCCGTTGAGGAGAAGTTCCAGACTCGCCGACGGCGACGGTGTGTCGCTAAGGCCGAAGACCGTATTCAACCCATCAATAACTCCGGAAGGAACTTCGTTGTCAACAAACCCTGGACCGGTGTAACTGCCACCCCCGGACGAGCAAGCGGAACTTGTCCCATCAACGCGGACGCAATCGGTAAGGTTCCCGGTAACCGCCTCGAGCGCTCCAGTAGCCCCGGTTCGAATCGCCCGACTCGAAGCATAACCGAGCCCGCGGACAGGTCTGGCCGCCAATTCGCCACTGAGACCCGTGATATCGCCAATCTCGAGTCCGGCCGGCGGCAACGTTCCGCCGCCCGTCTGCTGGCCCACGGCTACTCGGACGGCAGCCAGATTCACGGTCGGCGTACTCGGAGGTACCGCCCAAGTTTCCGCGAACTGAATCCGACCGTCGCTATGATAGCGAACGTAATAGTGGGCTCCCGAGCTAGCATTCGTGGTCGGCACCAAACGAACGCGCAAATTGCCATCCACGATGGCAATTGTCAAACTCTGGGTCGCAATCGGCACTTGATTGGCCGCTTGGAACGATTTCCATTCGATGTAGGCGACGCCATTGAAGCGCGTCCCATCTGCCTTATAGATAACATCCTGAATTGTGGTCAGCGGCGGACCGGCTAGTGCACGCTCCGCGATCAAACCAAAAAGTATGAAGTGGAACACGCACGTCCACAGCTTCGATCCTCGCATTGTCGGGGCCTCCCAAAAAGAAAAGCCCGCATCCGAGAAAACCCGGGCGGGCTGCAAACTACTGTTCGCTGAGTTCAATCTACAACGAGTTTGTCAACGATTCTCACCGCAACCCGACTTTGTCGAACAAACAACCCGTTTGTTTTGTTTTTATTACAGAGACAAGAAATATTTAAACACCTTGTGAACGGCGAGTTCTACCGTGAGAAAAACACATGAATTCGAACGTCGAGAGTGTTATTTGGGCTACTACCGTAACGAATACGCGGGGTTTTGCGAAGGGAAGGACATGATCTTTTCCCGCTCTCTTCTCGTCTACGGTCTTTGTCTCGCGGCGGCTTCGGCTCAACCTCCGCCCGCGAAACCGGTGCCGCCAATTTCGCGCAATGCCGCCGGTCAGGCGCTGAAGGGGTATGACCCCGTCGCGTACTTCGAGGTCGGCAAAGCAATGCCGGGCTCAACGGAATTCAGCCACGAAATTAACGGCACCAAGTTTCTCTTTCGCTCGGCGGCATCGAAAGCGCTCTTTGTCGCCGACCCCGCCAAGTATTTGCCTCAATATGGGGGGTACTGCGCCTGGGCGGTCGGCCACAACTATACGGCCCCAGCCGATCCGGAGGCGTGGAAGATCGTGGACGGCAAGCTGTATTTGAACTACAACAAGGCTATTCAACGGAAGTGGCTTGCCGAAGAGAGCACGCTAATCCAAGCCGGAGAAGCCAACTGGCCGAATCTGCATTGATAAACTCGGCGCTCGTGCCACCTTTCCACCGACTGGGCTGCCACGACTCTTTCGAAAGCGGCCCACCGCTTACCCCCGATCGCGTTGGCAATGGCGGCTCGTACCATTCCCTCTCTCAATTCGAACAGTCGAACGGATGCGCTCGACATCAAACGCAAGAGCCTCGCCCTTATCGAAAGATCGAGGAGACGGATCCCAATCGTGAGGCCGATGGAAAAAGCCGAATCCTACAAGACCGTCTTAACTTCGAACGGTTTCAAGTCCGCATCGAGAGCCGGCCTCCGTTTGTGCCATTCCGTCGCCTGCTCGTAGGCATGGGCCAAGGCCAGCACCTTCTCTTCCGCCCACGGGGCACCCGTAATCTGAAGCCCAATCGGCACACCGTCGGCGAACTGGCCGCACGGAATCGAGATCGTCGGGAGACCAAAAATATTGAACTGAGCGGTATTGGCCAAGGTGGGTGGCAATGGCTTATCCGTCTCGACCCGCTGGATGGCCTCCCCAATGGGATAGGGCTTTATCTTCGTGGTCGGGGTGATTAGGAGGTCCACCGTGTCGAAGGCCTTGACGACTTGGCGGCGCAGCAATCGGACCGCGCGCATCGATTCAACGTAAGTGGTCGCTGGCATCGCGGCCGACCGGCTTAGCCCTTTCCTCGTCGAAGGCATATACGAACCTTGCGACTTCGGATAGTAAGGTAGATGATAGGCGGCGGTCTCCGCCCCGCCGGCGCTGGGACCATAAGATACGGCCGGTAAGATAGAGTCATGATAGCCCGCGGTCAACTTACTCAGGACGGCCAGGGCGGTCTCGGTGGCGGTCGCGACTTCCGGGTCTAACTTATCGAAGAAGCTCGCTCGCGGAACTCCCAGCCGAATGGTTTTCACTGGCGCGCCGATCGCCTTCGTGTAGTCCGGCACGGGCCGGTCGACGCAGTCGATGTCGAATTCGTCGTATCCTGCAATTGCCTGCAGCAAGACCGCCGCATCGGCTACCGTTTTCGTGAGCGGCCCGACGTGATCGAGCGACCAGACCAGCGGAATAATCCCCCGAATCGAAGCACGACCGTGAGTGGGCTTAAATCCCACGACGCCGCAAAAGGAAGCCGGCGTCCGTATGGAGCCGCCCGTGTCGGTTCCCAGCGTGCCGTAGGCAAAGTCCGCCGCCGTGGCCACGGCCGACCCGCCGGAGGAGCCGCCGCAATTCCGATCAACGGCGTAGGGGTTCCTGACGGGCCCGAAGAAGGTGACGGCGGTCGTCCCCCCGGCGGCGAATTCGTGAAGATTGAGTTTGCCGAGCAGGACCGCACCGGCCGCCTGGAGGCGTCGCCAGACCTCGGCATCTTCGGTCGGTACTCGATCCGCAAACAACGCGCTGGCCGCCGTCGTTCGAATGCCCTTAGTATCGATGTTGTCCTTCAGAGCGATCGGGATGCCATGGAGCGGGCCGCGGGCACGTCCGGCGGCGCGCTCGGCGTCGGCCTTCCGAGCGGCTTCCAGGGCGGCGTCGGCGGTGATCGTGATAAACGAGTTTAACCCTCGGTCGTACTTCGCGATGCGTTCGAGACAGGCCTTCGTTAGCTCGACGGAGCTGCACTGTTTGGTCCGGAGGGACTCGGCGGCGGCAAGCAAGGAGAGTTGGGTGAGATCGGTAGGAGCGGCCTGTAGCGAGTAAGCGGTCGCAAGAGACGACGAAAGAAACAACCGGCGAGAGACTGGCATAAACGATGGTACACTGAAGGCGGATCGACACGTTGGGGGCGAAACGGCTTCGACGGGATCGAGTCATCGTAGAGAGGCGTGTCGGGTTCCGAGCTCCCGTTAAACGATCGGAAAAACACAACTGCCAATCAGCAGTTTGCTTACGCTGCTTAATTAACAGCGTCGCTCTTCAGTTGGTGTCTGCCACGGCTGAAGCAAGCGTCACTCGGTGGACTGGACCGCAAGCTTCTGTTCGGAGCCCAGGGTTGAGATTAATCGGACTGGGATTGGGGCCTCTTGCTGGTTTAAGCGCTCCTTTCTGACAAACACGAATCAGATACACACGTAGTCTCTTTACTTTGGGCGTTCTCGGACGCGGGTTCGACTCCCGCCGCCTCCACCATCTCTTTTTCTATTCAGGCGAAATCAGCCATGGGCTGGGCAGCCATCCAGGATTGCTTCGCAGACAGCAACTGGCTAACCCAGGCAACGCAACTCCGCATCAAACGGCCCGGGCTTATGGAGCGGAAGAAAAGGCATCCTCGCTGTTTGGTGTGGGTAAGGAAGGCAAAACCAAACGGCGAGAATCGCCTCTCAGAGGTCACGGGGCCCATGGTTTCGTGAATCGATCAGGGAACTCGGGGCCAACGGATCTAGTGCTTGGGTTTGAGCGGGGTAACGACAGTATCGCCGTCGCGGCGTTGGAAATGCCGTTGGCGCAAAGCGGATCTTTCAAGTATTGTCGCAGTTATAGAACCCAGGAATACTCAGTCGCTCGCCCGTAGGCCCCACGAAATCTCCCGTGATCGCGACATCAAACGGGTTGCCCAGTACCGTCGCGGAAAAGGAATAATCGTGAGTATCGAATTCCGCAATCTCCACCGCCGACAGGGGCAGCGCCAGCAACAAAAGCAAGATTATCTTTATCGCGATTTACCCTTCAACGGCATTCGCAGCCATAATATCGCACTTGTTACATTGAGTACGGCGGCCACCAGAAAGTACAGTCCCGCGTCGCCCCCGTTCCAACGCGCCAAGGCCGGAAAAGCGCTCGCGCTGACGAATCCACCCAGGTTCCCGACCATATTCATGGCCCCCGAGACGGTGCCCGACTTCCCTCCCCCGATGTCGATGCAGTAAGCCCAGCTTGGGCTAATCGTCATCTCCGTCCCGAAGGTAGCCAACGTGAATAAGGCAACCGCCATCTCGGGCGAGTTTGCCTGAGTCAAGCAGAGAAGTGCCGACGCGGCGACCACAAATCCGCCCAATGCCGGCGCCCGGCGACTCCAACGCGGATACCGGCGGTAGAGCCAGTCCGTCAGAAAGCCAGACACCCATTGCGCGGTCGCCCCAACCAGGAGGATCGACATCGAATACCAAGAGGCTCGTTCGCGAGTAAGATGATAGCGCTCCATTAAGTACGGCAGCATCCAGGTTAGGCAAAGAAAGAACGTGAAGTTACTGGCAAAGTATTGAGCCATGACTTGTAACATGGCCCGGGAGCGGAAGATCTCTTTCAGCGGACGATCAACTGTCTTCGTCGGCGGCGCGGGTCGATCTCGAAACCAAGCGAACCAAACGATCGCCCAAATCAAGCCGGGAATACCCAAGAGAAAGAAGGCGATTCTCCAACCGTAGCCATCGAGCAGCCCCGCCAGAATCGGAAACGACAGCGCCGCGCCGAGCCGGGATCCAGAAAAGATGATGCCGTTGGCCCGACCGTGCAGTTCAGCGGGTAGCCAGGTATAAAAGGCTCGGGCGGAAGCAGGGAAGGCACCCGCTTCGGCTAGTCCGAACAGAAAGCGGACCACGACCAGGGTCGCGAACTCGGGCGCAAGACCGGTCAACGCCGTAAAGAGGCTCCAAGCCGACACGACGATGGTCAAGGTAAGCCGTGGCCCGAACCGGTCCGCGAACCATCCCGCTGGAATTTGCCCCAGCGCATAAGCCAACGC
>JANODS010001035.1:0-4191 GCA_031412835.1 Acidobacteriota bacterium
CACAGAAGGTCGCCCTTGCCGATAAGATCATCTCCGAAGATACCCTGCTCCATGCCATCATGCGCGACACCATTGCACCCGTGCTGATGAGCGCCGGCTTCAGGGGCAACGTGATCCCCGGCTCCGCCCAAGTTACCCTGAACTTCCGCACCATCCCCGGCACCACTACGGAAGAGCTCATCGAAGAGATCAGCGGCGTCGTCGAAGACCCCCGAATCGCGGTTGAACCCGCCTCGCCAACTACCTCGGGCATCGCCCTGACCCCGGAGCAGACGAAGCAGATGGCCGCTTATCAAAAGATGCGCTCCTCGCTCAAGCCGTCTCCGCTCGACAACGAACTCTACAAAGCTCTCGTCAAGCACGCCCTCGCCGTCTACCCCACGGCCAAGGTCACCCCCTACCTCTTCCAGGCCGGCACTGATTCCTCCGCCTGGCGCTCTCGCGGCATCCCTGTCTACGGCATTTATCCTTACCCGATCGATCACGAAGACCTGAAGCGGATGCATGGCAACGATGAACGCGTCCCGATCGCCTCCCTCGAAACCGGAGTCGATCTCATTTATAAAACGCTCCTCGACGTAGCCGCCGCCCGCCGATAGGCAACCTTCAAGTCGCCTACGGCGCCATCATCAAACGTCCGACAACCTGAGAATCCTTCCCGCCGGAAGGCACTTCTTGAATGTTAGTCACCTAACTTACTCAACCCGCGAGCCACCGCCGCCGTTATCCCCGCCGGCTGGGCACCTTGCCGCAACACCCGCGTCCCGCTCTGCAAAGCGTGGATCAAAAACGTATGCCCTATCACGGTCGCCGAAAACGTCGTCGCCGCGGTCTTGGCAAGCTCATGCCCGGCTTCTGCGGTACATCCCGCAGCTCCTTGCTAAAGCACTCTTCAATCCACTCTCGAATTCTAGACATAGCCGGAATCAATCTCCTGACCCGATCCTACCCGGCAATGCCCCTCCAAGACCTCTTCAAATTGTCAGGAAACTGTCATGATTTACACCTTCTTCGGATCCGGATGCTGCCACGGCTTCCGATACGCCCGCGTCAACAGTTTCGTCGCCTCGCTATCCCCCGTCACCTCGTGCCGCGCCGGGTCATACCGCAGCGTCCGCCCCGTCTTCATCGCCAGATTGGCCAAAATGCAGCTCGCCGACGAAATAAACCCCTGCTCAATATCCGCCACCGGCTTGCTCCGCTTCTCAATCGCCGCCAACCAATCCTTCATATGCCCCCGGATCGCCGGGGCCACATGCCGCTCCAAATCCTTCTCGGTCTTGTCAACCGGATACTCCTCCAGCTCCATCTTCACGTCCCGATGGATCGCCTTCTGCCCCTTGTCCAACGGTTCAAAATCATAACTCATCACGCTCGCCTTCAACGTCCCCTTTTCCCCATAAAAAGTAGCCCCCCACGGATACTTCGGGTCCGGCGGATGCCCCCAACTCCGATGCGTCCAGTTCACTTTCACATCGCCAAAATCAAACGTCGCTTCTTGCGTATCCGGGATGTTTGCCACGCTCCCCGGGTCAATCAAAATCCCTCCCGCCGACGAGATCTTCACCGGCCAACCTAAATCCATCATCCACCGCACCATATCCAACATATGGACGCACATGTCGCCCATAATCCCGTTGCCATACTCCTCAAACGCCCGCCATCGCCGCGGATGCTGCAACCCGTTCCATGGCCGCATCGGTGCCGGACCCGTCCACATTTCATAGTCTAACTCGCTCGGCACCGCCGGAGTCGCCGGCGGATTCTTCGCCCGCATGTGGTAGTAACAGTACACTTCCACATACGCGATCTTACCCAACTTACCCGTCTTGATGATCTCGTCCCGCGCCTCAATCAAATGCGGCGTGCTCCGCCGTTGCGTCCCGATCTGCACCACCCGCTTATACTTCCGCGCCGCGTTCAACATCGCCAACCCTTCGGTAACATCCACCGACACCGGCTTCTGGCAGTAGATATCCACCCCGGACTTACAGGCCTCAATAAACGGCAGCGCATGCCAATGGTCCGGCGTCCCGATCAGTACCATGTCCAGGTCCTTCTCACGTAACATTTCCTGATAGTTCGCGTAAGTTCGCGGACGCTTCTTCGATACCTGCCGCTCCGCCACCATATCGGCGCAGTTACTCAGCATCGTCTTATCGACGTCGCACAGCGAGACCACTTCCACCGGGGCCACCTGAATCAGCCGGAACAGGTCGCTCTTGCCGTACCATCCGGTCCCGATCAAGCCCACCCGCTTCGGCTTCTCCTGCCCATACGCGGCCAGCGCTCCCGCGCTCAAACTAAGGAACTGTCGACGGTCCATGCCAAGAAGTATAAACTCAAGAACATGCGGTGTCTCGCCTTTCTATTCACGGTCTCCCTTCTAGCCAAACCCGTCGAGTTCACGCGAGACGTTCGCCCCATCCTCTCCGACGCCTGCTTCCAGTGCCACGGACCCGATGACTCCTCCCGCATGGCCAAGCTCCGGCTCGATACCAAAGACGGTGCCTTCGCCAAAGCCATCCTCCCCGGCAAGTCGGCTGACAGCCCGCTGATCAAACGCATCACTCACGCCAACAAAGCTCTCCACATGCCGCCCCCGTCGGCCAAGGTGCAACTCACCGAAGCCCAAATCGCGACTCTGAAACAGTGGATCGACGAAGGTGCCAAATGGGAAGAGCACTGGGCCTACTCGAAACCCGTCAAACCCGCCGCCGCTTCCATCGACGCCGTCGTCCTCGCCCGTCTCGCTAAAGAAGGCCTGAAGCCCAGCCCCCCCGCCGACAAAGCCACCCTTCTCCGCCGCGTCACCCTCGACCTCACCGGCCTCCCGCCCACCCCCGCCGAACTCGACGCCTTCCTCGCCGACAAGTCCCCCCAAGCCTACGAAAAGGTCGTCGACCGCCTCTTCGCCAACCCGCACTACGGCGAAAAGCAGGCCATGCATTGGCTCGACCTCGCCCGCTACGCCGACACACACGGTTACCACATCGACTCCCATCGCGACATGTATCCCTGGCGCGACTGGCTCATCGGCGCCTTCAACAAGAACCTGCGCTACGACCAGTTCACCATCTGGCAACTCGCCGGTGACCTGCTCCCCAACGCGACCCGCGAGCAGAAAGTCGCTTCCGGCTTCAACCGCAACCACGTCATAAACTACGAAGGCGGCGCCATCCCGGAGGAATATCAAACCGAGTACGTGATCGACCGCGTCGAAGCGACGACGACCACCTGGCTCGGCCTCACCGTCGGCTGCGCACGCTGCCACGATCACAAATACGATCCCATCAAACAGAAGGATTTCTACCAGTTCTTCGCCTTCTTCAACAACGTAGCCGAAAAGGGCCTCGACGGCCAAAAGGGCAACGCCGCCCCCTTCTTAGCCCTCCCCACGGAAACCCAATCCGGCCTCCTCAAAGAGATCAACGAAGCCGTCGCTACCCGCGAAAAGCAGCTCGAAGCCTCCAACGTCCCCGCCCAACTCAAAGCCTGGGAAGCGTCGAAGACCTTCACCGAACCCTCCCGCCAAGGCCTCCTCGCCCACTACGAGTTCGAAGGCAACATGCTCGAATCCACCGGCACCTATCGTCACGGCCGCTACCTCGGCTTGCCTCCCACGCCCCGAGACGGCCCCGTCGGCCAGGCCGCGACGTTCGATTCCACCTCCCTCGCCGAGGCCCCGCCCTCCCATGATTTCGATTCCACCAAGCCCTTCTCCATCGCCTACTGGTTCCGCGGCGGCAATAACATCGAGCCCCTCACCATCCTCCAGCAAAAGAATCAAACCGGCTGGCTCTTCACCCACGACACGATCTTCAGCATCGGCGACCTCCGCCGCGGATCGCATCTCATCATCAAGTTCTTCGGCCCTAACGGCACCGCCCTCGAACTCCAAACCGCCCAGCCCTTCCCCTACGGCGACTTCGTCCACTTCGCCCTGAACTACGACGGCCGCGGCAAATTCACCCTGCTCCAGGACGGCAAGCCCGCCGAACTCGTCACGACGAAAAACTCCCTCGGCGCCGCCAACTTCAAAACCAACGCCCCGCTGACGGTAACCAAACTCGTCGGCACGCTCGATGATCTCCGCCTCTACAACCGCGAACTCACCCTCTCCGAAGCCCATCAACTCGCCGTCGTCGAACCCGTCCGCTACCTCCTCGCCAACTCCGGTATCCGCCGCTC
>JANODS010001036.1:0-2848 GCA_031412835.1 Acidobacteriota bacterium
GAAGTGGTTTCAACGCGCCCAGCAGCTCAATCCCGAAAGCTGGAACTACCATCGGCAGGATTGGAGCTTCTCCTCGGACGCCGGCAAACGGTGGATGGAAAAGTTCCAGAAGTCTACGACCGATTACTATCCCCCGCTCGAACTCAAGCCGCCCCCAAAAAACTAAGTCGTCGAGCATCGGCGATGGTCACGACGCGAGATTCTCTTCGGCATCAGCTCGCTCGCCGTCGGAGCCTTCGCCCAGCACATCCGCCCCCGCCGCCGCGCCTAGGAAACGAAGTCTATAAGTGTGGGACGATTGATGGCGATGATGACCCTTCGGTCCGCCCAAATGTCGGCGTTGGAGCAGGCGCTCCAGGACGAATTCCTCGTGGGTACCTGCCAATACGTGCGCCGCGAAATGCCAAAGAAAGCGGCCACCCTACCGCCCGACGAGTTACAAAGCCTAGTCGCCGCCGCACTCGAATGCGCCCGTTCCCGCGGCTGCTCCCACTCCTGGGACCTCTGGCGATTCGCCCTCTTCAGCGTCGCGTTCGGAAAAGACTTCTTTCGCACCGAGTCCTGGGCGAGCCCCCCGTTCGCCGACGAAAGCCTCACTCCCACCGCGCGCCTGGACAAAGCGGAGTTCTACTGGCGTAACTATCTGGCGAAACACTTCCAATAATCACCCATGGGCATACGAGCTAAGCACGCGTTCACGATCGACGGCAATCCGTCCCACTTCGCATCCTCGATCGAGACCATCCGCATTCGGCTGGCACCCTTCCCCGGAGACAAGAAAGTCGACGGCGTCTGGCTGAAAATTACGGATCGCGGCGGCAAGACCGTCTGCGAAGAGGCGTGGCCGAAGGAAGGCTCGCCCGTTCCTCCGTCGCTCTTTGAGTGGCAAGGCTTAACGACGGACGGCAAGACGTTCGCCACTCCCCTCGGCTCCCCCTACGAAATCACCGTCGAGGCGGAACTCTCGGACGCGGAAAAACTCGCCGAAAAGCCCAAGGAACTTACGGCCTCCACTTCGAAGCCGGTCTCCTGCCCGCTCATCGACCATTGCGCCGTCACCGAGATCGTCGCGAAGGCCGGCGCGGCAAAGTCCACCTCCTACGACTTCACGCAAAGCGGCATTGAGAAACTCGTGGTGGCCGGGGGCCGAGCCGGCCGGTTCTTCTATGCCTTCAGCGCCGACCCCAGCGACGAGCCGCCGCTGAAAATCGGGCTGAAGTTTATCCATCCGCAGCTGATTACAGAGGCCAAGCTATTCCTGTTCAACAGCAAGGACGTCGTGATCTGGCAGAAGGCTTTGCCCCCCAGCAGCCTCATTGCGGAACTGGACTACGACGGGGCCGAAATCAGCGCCCTGCTAACGGTTAAGGACGCTCCCTACAAACTCAAAATCTCCATCGAAGGCCCCACGGTAGAAAAGCGTAATATCGCCTGGACCTTCATCGACGTCATCGTCGAATCGATCGAACTCGTTTGGGGCTCCGCCCGCCTGCTGCCCCCGGCCACTCCCAACCTCGAACAGTTGTGCGAGGAAGCGATTTTGCTGCGCGGGCTGAAGGATGTCTCTCCCGCCCAGCCCACGCCGCGCACCGAGAGCCAGGCCCTCACCGATGACGATGGGGCCAGCGAAAGGCCGGTCAAAGCGGGCAAAGTCGAGCTGGAGCTCACGAGTAATACCTTCTATCAGGACCCCATGGAATGGGCGATGGACACGGGCTTCCTGGCTTACCAAGCCATCTGGGGGGCCGGTCCGCGATTTCCCCTTTTGGCCAAGCTGAAGGTGCGGTCCTCGGCGGGCAAAGGGGTCAACGCCCCCAAAGCGCTCGAAGGCACCTCCCTTCTGTGGGATTGGGAAGACCCTAAACTCGACAAAAAAGACGGCGTCGAAACCAGCGATTGGCTCTCCTGGGCGATGGAGCGCTACGGCCACGACGGTGACGAGTTCAGCCCCGTATCGACCAACTGCCATGCCGAATTCGGGGGCAAACGTGGCCAAGCCGCCGACCCCGTCTTCCCCGCTCAGGACGGTTCCGGTAACTTCCCGTTTTCGGTCGAAGCCTTCCAGCGGACCCGCCCGTGGGCCGCGCTTTCGAAGGCGATGACGGCCGGCAAGTACGCTGGCTATTCCGGCGTGCTCTTCCAACCATCGCGGATCGGGGGCGATTGCTACCGCGTCCGGGCCTACGTATATACCGAGGATCCCGAGGACTTTCACTACTCTCTCAACGGCGACAGCCTCTCGAAAGCCGCCGTCGTGGCGGGCCTCCCCAGCGCCGTATCGGGCGAGTTCGAAATCTGGCGGCGGGTCGATGTTCTCCAGTACTTCAAGAAAGGGGCCACGCTTCCGGCAATCGACATCGGCGAAATCAATAATCGCCTCCGGCCTGCGCGGGTCCGGCTCTATCTCGGGGCCAACGACCCCACCGCCCTCACCAAGGTTTTCGATACCGAGCTTCGCAAGATCTTCGCGTCCACCGACCAGAATTACAAGAACATTCTGAACGTTATGGCTCCGCTGGACGAGCAGGAAGCGAGTCCGTTCGCCCTCAAACTCCGATCGTGGGATGAACTCGCCAGCCAGGCGGTCCTTGACGGAATGGAGGCCTACGCGGTCTCCCTGAAGAAAGACTCCGAGAAGCTGCGGATCCGAACCCTGCGCGGCCAAGTCAATACCTCTGTGGTCGGCAAGTGGCGCAAAGCCTTCGAACTCGTCAATGCCGAGGACCGGGCCGCGATGGACAAATTCGTTCGCGCCGCGTTCCCCCAGAACTCCGACGGAGCCACCGCCACCTCCGTTTCCGTATTTGATTCGCTCCAGTTCATGGGCCAGTTCTTGGGCAGCGCCCGC
>JANODS010001037.1:0-1628 GCA_031412835.1 Acidobacteriota bacterium
CGCGTCCTTCTCCATCATCCGGCCCACCAACTCCGCCAGCGGAGTCGGTATCCCGCCCATCACTTGCGTCAAGGGCCGTGCCGTCTTAGTCCCGTCGCAGTGCCACTCCATCCACGCCAGCCCCGAGTCCGTATCGTCCAGCCCCGTAAACTCCTGCTGAAATGCCGTCCCCCAAAACCCCAGCGTGTAGAGGTCCGCCTAATCGGGAGCCGCCTGCTGACTCCGGGCTAACTCCGGCGCCCCATACTCTGGCATCGCCACCATCATCGTATCCGACCGCTCCGTCGCCCCATGAGCTCCAATTTCGAGCCGGTCCTCACGCGTGAACCGCACTGAATACGGCATCACTAGATCATGCCGCTCCTCCCCCGGCCAACCCACCATCAAAAACCCGTAAAATAAGGTCGCTAGTCGCATCGCGCCCCATTATCGGCTGCCCCCCAAAAAAAGTTGTCTCCTCAACCCGCCCACAATATATAGACGCTTTTTCACCACCACCCCATCCTAATGCGGTGAATGTGCTTGCAATCGCCCTCCAGGGCGTGTACTCTGGTTCTACGTTCTCCCCCGAGCGCCACGGCACGACTGCCGTGGTGGATATCTATTGATCGGCAGGGATAATCCGTTGCTCAAACTCAAACGCGTCGAGCTGCAAGGCTTCAAGTCTTTCGCTGACAAAACGGATCTACGCTTCAGCGGTGCTGGCATCGCCGCCATCGTCGGGCCTAATGGCTGCGGCAAATCGAACCTCAGCGACGCCATCAACTGGGTCCTCGGCGAGCAGTCCGCCAAAAGCCTCCGCGGAGCCCGCATGGAAGACGTGATCTTCGCCGGCACCCGCGACCGCAAGCCCATGGGCATGGCCAGCGTCACCCTCACTCTCTTCGATCCCGCCATCGACGCCGTCCTCCCCGTCATGGATCTCCCCGCGGAACCCGCCTCCCCCGCCACGTTCGTCGCCCCTCCCGTCAAGAAGAGCAGCGAACTCATCATCACCCGCCGCCTCTTCCGCTCGGGCGACAGCGAATATCTCATCAACGGCAAGCAAGCCCGCCTCCGCGACATCCAAGATATCTTCATGGGTACCGGCCTCGGCCCGGAATCCTACGCCATCATCGAGCAAGGCCGCATCGGCCAAATCCTCTCCAGCCGCCCCGCCGACCGCCGCTCCGTTATCGAAGAAGCCGCCGGCATCACCCGCTTCAAAACCAAACGCCGCCTCGCCGAAGCCAAGCTCGAAGGTGCCAAGCAAAATCTCACCCGCGTCTTCGACATCCTCGAAGAAGTCAGCCGCCAAGTAAACTCTCTTAAACGCCAAGCCGCCAAGGCCAAACGCTACGAGGAACTCCGCGAAGAACTCGTCACCCACCTCCGCCTCTCCCTCGCCGGCAAGTTCAAAAAGCTGGAAGCGGACGCCACCAAAGCCGCCGCCGAACTCACCCAAGCCACCGCCCACTTCGAAGAGATCAACAAGGATCTTCAAGACAAGGACGTTCAACACTCCGAGCTCCTCCAGTCCTGCTACACGCTCGAAGAACACCTCACCGCCCAGCGCCAGGAACTCGCCGACCGCAACGTCGAAGCCGAGCGCGCCCGTGGCCGCCTCACCTCCCAAGCCCAGCAAATCG
>JANODS010001038.1:0-2667 GCA_031412835.1 Acidobacteriota bacterium
GGCCAACCCAGGTCGATCGCAACTTGTTAAGCGGCCTTCTTCTGATCGGGCTTCCCGGCTTTTTTGCTTTGAAGCGGTTGGACTTGCCCATCTGCCTCCGCATAGGCCCACTGGAAGGCGTGCTCATTCAAAAGACAATCGCTCGCGGTAAACATCCTGCGAAACACCTGGGCAGACTGGTCGGCCGTATGCGTTCGGCCAACCCCAGCCTTGCGGAGTTTCCGTCCTTCGGCTAAGGTTTTTGCCGCCGCCACCAGGCCGCCGGGGTCAACTCCGCCACCTCGGCCACCTTCCGGTCGGCCATCCCCGGCAGCACACTGAGCAAATACTGCCGCACCGGAATCCCCATCCTCCGGCAACTCTCCACCACCGACAAGATCGCCGACACCCTCGGCCCCGCCTCCACGCTCCCTACGTGGATCCAATTCTTCCTTCCTAAAACTGCCGGGCGCATCGAGTTCTCCGCCAAGTTGTTCGATAACTCCAACTCCGGATACTCCCAAAATCGCGTCAGGCGTGCCCACTGCCCCAGCGCATATCCAATCCCCTCCCCAGTCTTACTCTTCGGCAACACCCGGTGCTGCTGCTCCTCCAATCGCCGCCGTAACTCCTCCACTTTCTGTGTCGATTTCTCCCGACGCAGTTCCGCCCGCTCCAACGGCGATAAACCCTTCTCCCGCGCGACTCGATCCACCGCAAATAGCTCGTCGATCCGACGCACAAAGTCCGCCGCCAACCCATCGCTGGGATGTACTTTCAACGCGTCGATAAAGAAACGTCGCGCATGCGCCCAGCAACCCGCATGCACCATGCCCACCTCGCCAACGTGGTTGTATCCCGCGTAGCCGTCGGTCTGCAGGAGTCCCGAATAGCCCTCCAAAAACGCACGCGGCACCGCGCCACTTCGCCCTAAATCAAACCGAAAGACCACCGGGCCCTCCCGTCCCCCCGGTCCGCGCGGACTGCCAAACTGCCATAAGTAGGCCTGGTGGTTCTTTCCCTTTTTCTCCCCCGGTCGCTGTACCGGCACTGTCGTTTCATCGGCCTGAATATAATTGCCCTGTAATATCTCCCGCCGCATCGCCGAGATGATGGGAGCAAGTAAGTCGCCCACCCGCATCATCCATCCGCTCATCGTCATCCGGCTGAGTTCGATACCCGCGTCGCGGAGCCACATCCCGCTCTGCCGATACAGCGGAAGGTGGTCACAATATTTCGAAACTACCGCATCAATGACGACCCGGTCACTGGCCAAACCCTTGTCGATGATCGGGGCGGGCACCGGGGCCGTCACCACGCCCGCTCCCTTGCAGTTCCGGCACGCTCTCTTCTCGCGGCGGGTAACCGTCACAAACACTTTGGGAGGCTCCACATCAAGCCGTTCGCTCTGCTCGTATCCGATCACGACCGTTTCGGCTCCGCATTGCCCGCACTGGCACTCCGCCGCGGGGCAGGCGACGATCTTCTCGACACGCGGCAGATCGGCGGGCAGCGACTGCCGGCCGGGATGCCGTTTCCGTTTGCGCCGGGGCGTTTCCTCCAACGGAGGACGGCTGGCCTCGGCGGCCACTTCATCAAGGGAGACGCCAGGTTCTTCATCGAAGAGCGGCAAATACACGTCGGCCAGACTTTCGCTTTGGGGGCCGTACTTCTTAAGCCGGAGGAGGCGTAGCATTTCTTCGAGCTGCGTCACCCGCATTTCCGCCCACTTGCGCTTGGTCTGTTCCTGCGCCAGTTGCGTCACTAACGCAGCTAACTCAGGGGCGGCTTGGGGGAGTGAATCGGCCATTTCGAAGTCACTTACAGTATACCCGACTTAGTAACTACAGGCCACACTTTTCTTGACTATTTGAGGCTGCGGGGAGGCCGCGAAACCAGGGCCGGGGCTTGGCTTGGGAGAGGTCTATTCCGTTCAGCAGAAGAGCGAGTTCGCCAGGGCGGAGAGTGATGCTGGATTGACCGGACTGGGTGACGGGCCAGGCGAAGCGCCCTTTTTCGAGGCGCTTGGAACAGACCCAAAGGCCGCTGCCGTCAAAGACAAGGGCTTTCAAGCGAGTATGTTGGCGGTTGGTGAACAGGAAGAGGTGGCCGCTGAGGGGATCCTGGGCGAGGGAGTCGCGGACGAGGCCGAATAGACCGTCGAAGCCCTTGCGCATGTCGATGGGGTTGGCGGCGGCGAAGACGCGGGTGGCGGTGGTGAGGCCGAACATGATTAGGCTTCCAGGGTGAGGAGGAGACTTTCGAGCTGGTCGGCGATGTGGGGAAGGGCGCGCCAGGTGAGTTCGAGGCGTCGGCCGTTGCGAAGGACGACGGTGAAGGAGTCGGGCGGGGGCGGCGGAAGGTTGATTTCGACGAAGGCGGGGGCTTGGGGGCGGCGACGGTAGGAGTCGAAGGTTGAGACGGGGAGGCGATGGACGGCGCAGAAAGCGGCGCGGGTTTGGCCGCTGGATTGGTAGGCGGCGAGGAGCTGCTGAATCTCGACGGCGGTGCGGCGGTGGGCGTGGGGTTTGGGCATCACCCTACGAAATCAAATTTAGAGGACTTCGTAAACCATGGGGTTGGCCTTACGCTTACTTCGATCGCGACGATCTCGCCCAAGTCAAGTACGAGATGCTGCGCCAAGTTCACGTCGACCAACACTCCGTCAGCGAGTCCGCCGAAGCCTTC
>JANODS010001039.1:0-6161 GCA_031412835.1 Acidobacteriota bacterium
TTCCCTGAGAGTGAGCAAATGGGCTGAGATATCACGGTGGGCATATGGTTTCACATTCAATAGCGGCGAACGACGGGAGGTTTGCGCAAATTCGTTTGGCGCGGAATACCGATAGCTCTCGAATTCTCAAGCCAACTATGCCCGAACGAACAAGACCAGCGGGGAACGGAATATCGTTTCCGCGGCTTGTCATTTTTCCAATCCGGCGAAGGGCGACCCACCGCCGAGTGGCCGCTGTCCATCGACCGCGGTGTCCGTATTGACTAGGCTTTGAAGCGCTCGTCGATCTCGATCTGGTAGCCAATGGCCAAGCGGTTCGTCTCGTTGGCCATGCCGGTGACGGCCATCAATTCCCCGAACATCTCCGGCGTCATGCCCGCCTTCTTCGCCCCGGCCGTATGCGAGGCGACGCAGTATCCGCATCCATTGGTCGCGCTGACGGCGATGTAGATGAGCTCTTTGACGAGCGGATCCAGCGCTCCGCCCGGGCCCATAATCTGCTTCACGCTCTCCCACGTCCGGCGCAACGTGCCGGGGTCGTGAGCCAGCGCTTTCCAGAAATTGTTGATGGAGTCCGTCTGGCGAACCGCCTTGATATCGTCATACACCGCGCGTACCTCGGCCGAGGCGTCGTCGTATTCAATCAAACCATAAGTAGCCATAAGTTATCGCAATACCTCACTCATCACACTTACTAATTCGCGCCCGAACCGCAGCCGATCTTCGACCAGCGGCCGGCGCCCGTACTTACTCTGCGTACTAATCCGCTGCTCCATCAGAAACGCCGGCCATCCGCGCTCGGCCGACAACCCGTGAATCACAGTCATCCGGCCCGGGGCAGCTGGCCCCGCGAAACTCAGCGGCCGCGTCGGGGCAAAGCTCGACCCGGCTTCGAGCGCCTTTGAAAACCGCTCGCCCAGCTCCCGGATCGCCGCATTCGCCGTCGGCGGACCTTCGAGATATTCGCTCGTCTCGGTATTGTGCAAGGAGAAGAATAACGCGGCCGGTCCGCTCGCCAACATCAGCTTCCGTTGCGCGGCGATCTCCGGCATCTTCGCAACGCCGTTCACGTCCCAGTTTCGATTCAAATCGAAACCGTACTTGTTGAACCGAACGCCGCCGCGCGCCACCCCGTCCGGGTCCGCCATCGGCAAAATCTTCCACGTGTAGTCGCGCCCCAGCGCCGGATTTCGGGCGAGTTCGCGAATCGCTCCTTCGCCGGTCCAGGAACTGCCGGTCTCCCAGCTATGCTGCCGAAACATCAACCAAACTGTTTTCGGCCCGGTCCCGATGGTCCAGAGCCAGAGCGGGCGGCCATCGACACTCCGTCCAATCTCCTCGCGGCGATACGATTTCCTGACGTCCTTCCAGAGGCGGTCCAAATGCTGATTGGTGTAGGGCGGGGTGTGCGCCACCCAAAAGCGGCCACCGCGCGGCGTGATCCGCAGACGCATGCGCGGCTCGATTGGATCATATTGAAAGTCCTCGACATGGCGCCAGGTTCGGCCGTCATCGCTCCAAACGGCGGGCGTTTCGGCGTTCACCGCCCCTCGGTTCGCCTGATAGTTGTACTCCCCGGGCAGGTCAACCAAGTCAATCTGCACCGGCCTCCCGGGCCGCACCCCCTTCACCTCGAACGAGTACCAGTTCGCCTGCCGATTCCGTCCGTCTTGGTCCTTCTCACCCTGCGCCCCCACGCGAACGTGATCTGGCGCGACCACCTCCACCCGACCGGCGCTGCCGCCTTCGAAGGCCCAAGTTACAGAAATGAGGAACGCCAGCGCAGTTGTCAGCATCTGAATGCTCCTATGCTAGTGGATTTTCCGCTTCTGGAGACGGGGAAGCGTTATCGGGTCCTCCGCGGTTTGCAAGATGTCGACGGCCAGCATCTGATCGCCGGAATGGAGCCGCTTCTGCTCGGCCTGGAATACAACGCCGTCGAGGAGCGTCTCGCCCTCATCTGCCAGACCAGCGTCCACATCGCTCATCGCTTTTTTTTCGCTGTCCGGTCTTCCGAGCTCGATCAAGCCCTCGGCAACTTAGCTGCGCATTTCGAGGCGGTGGATACTCATGTCCGCGACCCCCTCATCGCCAGCGCGGCCTCCATCGCCGCCCTCGCCGAACAACATCACGACTCGGACCCTTCGCTTGCCCGCTCCGCCTATCGGTTGGCCATCGCGCGGTACACCCAGCTCGAAGCCACCGCCCCGAATCCGGCTTCGGCCGCAGCCGCGCGGCAGTCCGCCGACCTGCTGACCAAGCGCTTGGCAGTCCTGGCACCAAGTGCAACCTAGTTGCAAGTCGTTCATTTCAATAGACAATCTCCAAATCATCGCTTCCCATTCAACCCCTCAGATTACCGTTGGGGCCCTGATATCCCCATTCGATAACCTCTTGTTGGCGTTTCCGTCAACGGACGTTAATCTGGATCGTCGGTAGTACTATTCTCCACTGAGGATTTTCTCCCCCTATGCACAAGCCCATTAAGTACGTTGAGAAGGCCGTCGCGATCACCGCGAACGCAGCTTGGCAGGTGTTCGATCGCCTGAATCAGATCAGCCAGAACCCCTCCTTCACCCCCAAGTGGTCGGATAAGCCCCTCCTGAAGAGCTGGGAAAAGTCCAAGCCGCCTCTGGGCTGGCCGCGGAAGACCGATTCCTTGTGCCCGAAGTGCGTACCGGAGCTTCGCAAGGATGTGATGGACGGCAAGAAAGATTTGTCTGTCCTGTTGAATGAAAAGATTGGCGAAATCAAGGCCGACATCATCGAGCGCGATGGCAAGATCCTTATGGTTAAGGAATGCCCGCTGCACGGCAAGTTTGAAGACTTGATGTCGATCGACCCCGCGTTTTCGCAGCATCTGGAAGACGTCTTCCCCGGTCGCGACATCCGCGCCCACAACGACGAAAAGCTTCACAACCACGGCTCTTCCACGGTCACCCATGGTCGCGGCTCCGTGCTGACGATCGACCTGACGAATCGCTGCAACATGATGTGCGACCCCTGCTTCATGGACGCCAACCAAGTTGGCTTCGTGCATGAACTCGGCTGGGACGACATCAAGACGATGCTCGACAACGCCATCACGATCAAGCCGCGCCGGCAGATGTCGGTTCAGTTTTCGGGCGGCGAGCCCACGCTCTCCCCGTTCTTCCTGGACGCCGTCAGCTACGCTCGCAAAGTCGGTTACAACTCCGTTCAAGCCGCGACAAACGGCATTGAGTTTGCCAAGAGCACCGAGTTCTGCGCCCAGGCCGCCAAGGCCGGTCTCCGCTACGCTTACCTGCAGTTCGACGGTATCGGCAACGAAGCCAACTCGCACCGCTTGGTCGGCAATCTGTTCGACGTGAAACTGAAGGCGATCACCAACCTGCACAACGCGGGCGTCGATATCGTCCCGGTCATCACGATCATCAACGGCATCAATAATGAACAGGTCGGCGCGGTCATCCGTTTCGCCCTCGACAACCCGAAAATCATCTCGTTCCTTTCGTTCCAGCCTGTGTCTTTCACCGGTCGTGACGAAGAGATCACCCCGGAACGGCGCGAAGCGCAACGCTACACCTTGTCCCATCTGGCTCACGACGTGAAAAACCAGGTTGGCCTCGGCGAGCCCGTCCGCGATTGGTTCCCGATTTCCTTCATGTCCACCTTCTCCGATTGGGCCGACCTCGTTCATGGCCCGAACGCCGATTGGGGTCAGCTTTCCTGCGGATGCCACCCAAATTGCGGCATCGGCATGGCGCTGATGATCGATAAGGAAACCAAGGAAGCTAAGCCGGTTACCGGGTTCCTGAACGCCGATCAGTTGGCCAAAGACATCGCGAAAGTTAACGACGCCGCCCGCAGCAAGTTCTGGTCCGTCGTCGGCGTTTCGCTCGCCCTGCTCCGCAACTATCAACCCTTCAACGCGCCCACCCACTTCCGCCTCATCGACCTTCTCCAGAAGTTCGACAAGTGCTTCGGTGCCACCGGTCGCAACTACGGCAAGGTAACCGGAGACCGGACCGCGGCCGACATCCAGATGCGCCGCGCGGACCGTTGGAACTTCCTCTTCATCGCTGGCATGTGGTTCCAGGATCTGTTCAACTACGACTTCCGTCGCACCGAACAGTGCATCATCCCCTATGCCACCCAGCAGGGCGAAATCTCCTTCTGCGCTTACAATACGGGCATCGGCTGGCGGAACATCGTCGAGAAGATGCACATGACGGCGACGCTCACCAAGTGGTACGACGAGCACGGTCGGCATGAAATCTTCGCCGGCAACAAGAAAGTCGGCATGGCTGACGCGGACCACAAACTTAAGCTCAACGCCGAAGACGTGGCTCGGGGCAAGCAGCACGACCTCGACGACGCCGGCATCGCTAAGAATGCTCGCGAAGAGAAGACTCGCGCTCGCGACGAGAAGTTGAAAGAAGCCGCCAAAAACGCCCAGATGGAGAAGCTCTACAACGAGCACATCCTGAAGGCACCGAAGCCGGAAGGCGGGTTCGTACCGCTGAGCGGCATCAAGCCGGCCGCCCCCAAGGCGGACAAAGAAGTCGGATCGTTCGGCGACTAACCAGTCTCCTTAATTACAGTTCGGTTACAAAGGCCACCGCCCGCACGGTGGCCTTTGTTATTCATGGAACTGTTACGCAATCGTAGTTGAACGTTGAAGGCGGGTCGCTAGAGTGGAGTGAGATGAAACCCCTCGTAGCGCGGATTCTTTTGTTGACTGCCTTCTCCGCGGCAGTCGCCTTCGGGCAGACGCCCGGCCCGGTTACCGTAATCAACTACAGCAACCTGGATACCAAGGCCCCGATCGCTCCCGGTTCGATCGCAAGCGCCTATGGCACTTTCGGCACCGTTACAACGACGGTGCTCTCCTCGCTTTCGCCAATGCCTCGCATTTTGGCGGGCGTTCGCTTAACGATTGGCGGCGTTGACGCTCCGCTGTACTTCGTGTCGGCGAATCAGATCAACTTTGTCGTTCCGGTAGCTACGCCCACCGCCACCGGGAGCGCCGCCGTGGAAGTGTTCAACGGCGCGACCACGGTTGCCCGTGGCACCGTCAATGTGTTTGACGTTTGGCCCGCGTTGGCCACCGCTGGTACGGCGGCCACCCGCCCGGCCATCGCCCAAAATCAGGATTTCGGCATCAACAGCGCCACCGTCCGCGCCAGACGCGGCGAAGTGATCCAGCTTTATGCGACCGGATGTGGCGTCACCGAACCGCGGGTCGAAGACGGCACGCCGCCTACCGCGCTCTCCCGCGCGGTGGCCAACGTCCGGGTGACGATCTCCGTCGTTGAAGTCGCCGCCCAATTCGCCGGCGCCCACCCGCAGTTCCCTGGCATCTGCCAGATCAACGCGGTAATCCCGTCCGACACGTTCATTGCGGGTCAAGTGCCCGTGATCGTAACTGTGAATGGAATCGCGAGCAACGCGGTTTCGATCTGGGTAGCGGAGTAACTAACAAAATGACTAGAGTGATACAAATTGGGCTGGCCCTGTTTGCCAGCCTGGGCTTGGCCCTTGCCCAGCCGGCCGGGAAAGGCACCATTGCCGGGACCATTTTTGACGCCGCCTCGGGTCGTCCGGTCCCGCTCGTTTTGATTGAAGTGGATGGCATGTCAGACGGTAAGGTGACCACTGACACCGAAGGTAAGTACACGGTTATCCTGTCACCCGGCAAGTACAAACTTCGGCTGACGAGTTCGAACCATCTTGAAACGACGATTGAAGACATTGAAGTGAAAGCCGGAGTTACAACCGATGCCAGCTCCGTTCTCCAACAGAAAGGCGCGGCGACGACCCTTGAGGTAGTCGAAAAGATCGGCTCGCTGCAGACGACCGCTGAATCCGTCCTGATGGAACGAAAGCTGTCCTCGAGCGTCAGCGATTCAATTTCGAAAGAAGATATCAAGGCCAGCACGGCCTCCGATGCCGCCGGGGCCCTTGAGAAAGTAGCCGGCATTTCGGTCGTCGACGGTGGGTTCGTTTTCGTGCGCGGCCTCGGCGAGCGCTACTCCTCCACCATGCTCAACAACGCGATGGTGCCGACGACGGAACCGGAACGGCGCGTCGTGCCGCTCGACCTATTCCCCGCCTCGCTCATCGACAGCATTAAGGTGATCAAGACCTACAGCGCGGACCTGCCCGGCGAATTTTCGGGC
>JANODS010001040.1:0-2659 GCA_031412835.1 Acidobacteriota bacterium
TTGCTGCTCGAACGGATGGGTTGCGTGGTCCGGGTTGTGGAAAACGGGGAGGAGGTCTTAACTGCCGTCAACGAGGGCGAGTTCGACGTAATCCTGATGGATTGTAAGATGCCGGTCATGGATGGATTAGAGGCGAGCAGGTTTTTGGCCAAGCCGGTGGAAAAAGCGGCGCTGCTCGAGGCCTTAACACGGGCCTGGACAAAGGCTGCGATATCCTAGGCGGATGCGGACCGATCAACATCAGGAAATCGAAATTAAGCTCCGGGTCGCCGACTGTAACGCGATGCGGGCATCGTTGGAGGGACTGGGCTTTGTCGAGATCGTTCGGCGCGGTTTGGAACAGAATCGGATCTACGACACAGCCGACGGAGGGCTACGGGCTAAGGGAGAGTTGATCCGCCTGCGGGCGTTTGCCGGTCAAAACGTGCTGACCTATAAAGGACGGGCGACGGTGGGCAAGCACAAGGAGCGGGAAGAGATCGAGGTTGTTGTGGAGACATCGGAGGCGATGGCGGCGATCCTGGGTCGATTGGGGTTGGAACCGCGGTTCCGATACGAAAAGTATCGGAGTGAGTGGCAGCGTCCGGGAGGCGAGGGCATCGTGATGCTGGACGAGACGCCGATCGGGACTTTTGTGGAGTTGGAAGGGACCGGGGATTGGATTGATCGGACGGCGGTGGAGCTGGGGTACAGCGAAGAGGACTACTTGAACTTGAGCTACGCGCGGCTGTTCGCGGCGCGCTGCGCCGAACAGGGGAGAGCCGCCGGCGATATGGTGTTCGAAGGGAATTGACTCGCGGTGTACAAGGGGGGCAGTACGGTAGTAGGCCATCGGAAAAATCACCCTACTACCCTGAAAAAGGCTTGCTTGGCGCGGTGAGCGTCCTTATACTTGTTCTAACCGCCAGTACTCATAGTACTCGGTTGTGAGTGAGAATCGTGTTGAATTTGATAGACCATGTAAAGTCGAGGCCGAAACAATGATCACTAGTATTGTGATTATCATCCTCTCGATGGCGATGTTCGTCTACTGGTTCCGGTACTCGTGTTTGTTAATTCTTGAGGCTCGCTGGAGCGAAGAAGGGGCAAAGGCGGGAGCGGGAAGCCAGAACCTGAGTTTGGCGCAAACCGAGGTTGAGTTGGCGCTGGCAAGCACAGCGGTTGATCTGGACAGGGTCCGGAAGAGTCTCGATCGAGATCTTCAGGTGGTTCAGGCGATGGCTCGAAATTGCAGTGAACTTCAGGTAAGCGGCGTATCGCTCGAGAGCCGATTTCTAATGATTGACTACCGTATGATGCAGGTTTGGTTCGCTGTCACGCGACCCTTCGCTGGTCCGAAGGCGCAGAATGCGCTTCGGGAGATGAGCCAGATAGTCGCCTACTTGGCGGCTGAGTCTGGGACTCGCCTGGCAGCCGCCGAGAATTAATCGGACGGCTGTACAGGACCGAAGTCAACAATTAGACCTAACAAGGAGTGATCGCCCATTTTGGTGGGCGACCGCTCCTTTTCTTTTATCTTTTTTCACTTTCGCCCCGAAAGATTCGCATGGTGTCATCCGGTTGCCATAAAATAATGAGGTGTTCACAGACAGCGCCCTTCGCCAAGCCGTCCAACATCTCGACCAAATCCGAAAGGAGATCGGCAAAGTAATTGTCGGTCAGAGCGAGGTGGTAGACGGCGTTCTCATCTGCATGATCGCCGGAGGCCACGTTTTACTCGAAGGGGTCCCGGGGTTGGGAAAGACTACGCTTCTGCGCACTTTATCTCGCGTGCTCCACTTGAAGTACTCCCGGATTCAGTTCACGCCGGACCTGATGCCCGCCGACATCGTCGGCAGCATGATCATGGACTCCGACAGCGACGGGCACAAGGCGTTCCGGTTCCAAGCCGGGCCGATTTTCGCGAATCTGGTGCTGGCTGACGAAATCAACCGGGCGACCCCGAAGACGCAATCCGCGCTTCTCGAAGCGATGCAGGAGCGGACGGTGACGAGCGGCACGACGACGCACGTGCTCGAAGATCCGTTCCTCGTGATGGCGACTCAGAACCCAATCGAGATGGAAGGGACGTATCCGTTGCCGGAAGCGCAGTTGGATCGGTTCCTCATGAAAATTCTCGTGCCGTACCCGTCGAAGGCGGATTTGGGCCGGATTGTAGAGTTGACGATGCACCGGGAAGAGATTCACTTGGACCAGGTGGTGGACCGGGCGGCGATCATGGAGTTGAAGACGATTGCCCGTCAGGTGCTGGCCGCTCCTCATGTGCGGGACTACGCGGTGGACCTGGTGATGGCGACGCAGCCGACGTCGGAAAACGCGGCCGAGCGGACCAAGAAATACGTCCGTTACGGCAGCTCGCCGCGGGGGGCGCAGGCGCTGGTGGAGTGCGGGCGCGTCCTGGCGCTGATGAAGGGCCGGACCCATTTGAGCATCGAGGACGTTCAGGCGATGGCACCGGCGGTGCTTCGGCATCGAATCATCCTGAATTTTGACGCCCATGCCGACGGGGAGACGCCGGATTCAGTTCTGCAACACATCGTGCGCTCCGTTGCGCCGGCCGCGGTCTAGGCTGGCTCTATGGCGGAACTCTCGATTGATCAATCCTTTCTCGAAAGGCTGGAACGGCTGACGCTGCACTGGCAGAAGTCGTTTCCCGGGC
>JANODS010001041.1:0-2418 GCA_031412835.1 Acidobacteriota bacterium
TGGTGTTCCACCGAGGATCGGTAGCGCCCGATATGGGCAGCGAGAACGCCTGCGGAACCCAACCGGTGACGATCTTTAGCAGTGGAGCCAGATCGGGCACGTGGTAAACGTGGCCACCCTGCCAGTAAAAGTGCGAGGCGAGCAGGTGGTTCGGTTCGTCCATCGTCACGCCAGTGTTCCAGGCACCCACGATCAGCAGCGGAAGCAAAACGGCCGACGCGATGAGAATAGGGCGAAAGCGCGACGGCACGCCCGGAAGGGTAAACATAACAGGTTACGGAAGGACCAGTGTACGCACAAAAGGGCCGCCCAACAAGGGCGACCCTCTCGTGTTTACAACCTAGTCCGCACGGGCTAGAAGATGTACTTCAAGCCCAACTGAATGTTGCGGGGGTTGTTCGCCTGTCCGCTGATCAAGCCAAACGTAGCGGGAGCGCTCAGGTCGCGCGCCGGCGGGTTGAACATGGTCATATTAGCGAAATTGAACATCTCCGCCCGGAACTGCACGCTGTGGCCTTCCCGAATGGCAAAGGACTTGCCGACGGAAAGGTCCATATTGAAGTAGGCCGGAGCGCGCTCGGTGGCGATCGATGAATTGCCGAAAGTACCGAGGGCAGGCCGCTGGTAGGCGCATTTGCCGTCGTCGGTGCCTTGAGCGCACTCATAAACGTTACCCGTTCCGAACCAACGGCCGATAGTCCGATTCTCCACCGTCGAAGGCCGCAACCGGTTTGGCCGCTGGACACCGCGCGGAGCTTGCTGGCTTTGGCCCACCGTCTGCATCGTGATCGGGAAGCCCGTCCGCGCCTGCATCACGTAGCCCAGGTTCCAACCGCCCAGGATCATATCCACCGCTTTGCCGGAGCCGCTCAGGAACTTGCGGCCCTTGCCGAACGGCAACTCGATGTTGGCGTTGTAGGTCAGGTTGTTCCGCGCGTCCCACGCCGCCGGGCCGTAGTTGCCGCGACGATCGTAAGCGTTCATCCAGTATGCGCCTTCAGCCTGTACGCCGCCCGCTCCGAAGAAGCCCAACGCGTCGTTCAGCGTCTTCGAATAGGTGTAGGACAAGTTGAAGTCGATGCCAGAGGCGTAACGCTTGCGCGCCGAAACCTGCAGCGAATCGTAGTTCATGGTGCCCGAGGACTCGGTAGTGGCCGTCGTCGTAACGAGCGGCAGGGCCGAGAACAGCGGACGACGAGTCTGGGCGTTGGCCCATTGCGCCGGGTTCACGTTAGCCGGTCCGGGCAGCGGTTGATTGCTGTCCTTGGCGACAATCGTGTGCGTCGCGCGCTGGCTGACATAGCCAGCGTTAACGACGAAGTTGCTGGCGAATTGATACTCCACGCTCAGGTTGCGCTGCTGGGTGAACTGTGGGCGGAGGTTCGGATCCCAAGTGCGGATGTTGCCCGCCAAGGTCCCGGTGAAGCCCGGCAGATCGTTGAACCCAACCCGTGACGACGAAGCGCCCGTGGTCAGGTCGTAGTTCTGGTTCGATTCGAAGAAGAATGGGGGATTCAAGGGCAGGCGGAGGTTGACGCCCGTGCCTTCCAGGAAGCTCGTAATGCCATAAGCACCGCGAACGACCAGCCGCTTCTTGAACATTTCCGGAGTCCAGGCAAAGCCCAAACGCGGCATGAACTGCTTCTTGTAGGAGTTGTAGAGCGCTCGGCTGTTGCCGTTCTGTCCCGCCAGATTCAACTTGCCGGAAACGACGTCGATGTTCGCCTGCAGATTATTGACTTCGTAAAGCGGCTGCGTGTATTCCCACCGCATACCCAAGTTCAGAGTCAGGTTATTGGTAGCTTTGTAGTCGTCCTGGAAGAAGGTACCGAAGCGCCAGTGGCGTTGGCCCCACCGACGACCGTCACCTTGACCCCGGCCTTTAGAAGAGACCTGGTCCAACATGAAGTCGGCTAACTGCGAACCCGTGAACTGCGCCGAATAGCCGAAGCTGCCCAACGCGCCGTTGTTACCCGAATAGAACCGGTTCTGCTGATACCGAACGCCATTGGCACCGATCTTCAGGAAGTGCCGACCGCGGGATAACGTGATCGTTTCCGACATGTGGAACTTATTGTCCTTACCGTCGGAGAGGATGCCGGTCGTCCCGACGCCCGAGAGGCCTTCGCCCAAAGCGAGGGAGCTGAAACCCGGCGAAAGCTGGCCGCCGGGGATGCCTAGCTTCGCATTACCGCCCTCCTGGGTCCCAAACGGATCAGCAAACGTATCGACGATCACCGTACGCGTCAAACCGTAACGGAAGTCATTCACTATGTTCGGAGTCACGGTCCGCGTCCAAGCGGCCACGACGCCGACGGTCGGAGCCTCTTTCACGCCCGCCGCCGAGGTCGGCAACACCGGACGAGCCGAGCCGTCCGTGTAGTAACCATGCGAGTAGCGGAACATGAAGTTATCCTT
>JANODS010001042.1:0-1585 GCA_031412835.1 Acidobacteriota bacterium
ATTTAAGGTGCGGTACGGACAGACTGTTCCGATGGTGGATGGAGCGGCCTACCATGAACTTTTAGTGACCGAGATCAGTGAGTAGACTCTCGCCGGTTTCCCACCGAGAGCTAGTTCGAAAACTAAGGCTGTTTGGTTGGCAAGGTCCTTTGCCCGGTGCCAAACATCCCAAGATGCGGTCCGGGGATGTAATGCTCTCGATCCCGAACCCGCACGTTGGTGATATCGGAATTCCCCTACTCTCTGCGATCTTGCGACAGGCTGGGATTTCGGTGGATGAATGGAATCGGCGATAGCTCGGGCATAGGGCAACTCCGGCCGCTGCCGAAGTTAGGGGATTTTGGTTTCTCGGGCGAAGGCGGCGGTGGGGGCTACTAAGAGTTCCTTGTTTTGCTGGGTGGCCCACCAGATGGCTAGGCTTAGGGCCATGGCCAGGTCGTCGTGTTTGGTGGTGCTTTGGCCGTTTGTTCTTAGGCCGGCTAACTCCTCGAATAGTTCGGGGGCTAGGGCTAGTCTCTTGGGGATGATCAAGGTTTTGGCCTCTACTACGGCTCGGATGGCGGTTAAGAGGTCGCGTTTGGGTACGGTCTGGCTGCCGGAGCTGGTGCGGCCGGGTTCGTGACCGGATGAGGTGAAAACGGGTACTAGTTGCATCGGCCCTAAATAGCCGGTCTTTTGTTCCTGGCGGATGATGTCGAGAACTCCGCCGCCGACTCCGCCGGCGTCGACGACCAAGTTTCGGTGGGTCTTAATCGGCACATGGAACGGGGAGATGGCTTCATGCCGGGTGAAGACGTTTTTCACCAAGCGGGGCACTTCCGTATAGGGCGTGCTGAGCGGGACTCGGACCAAGTCTCGAAGGACTAAGACCGGGCGACGGGCATGATCGTGGTGCGCGGCTGACCAGTCGCCCGTTTGCCATTTTCGCTCGCAGAGGGCGAGGACGGTGTGGTCCCTTTCCTTGCCGAGGTCGAGGCCGAGATAGAGCAGCGGGACGAAAAGCGACGCCGGCGGATTTGGTTTATAGATCATAAAGGTTCCATTTGATCGCGAAAAATTTGCAATTCCATTGGGGGCCGAATTTTTCGGTGCGCATGTTGTCTCCCTGCTTCCAATATCTCTGGGCTTGGGTGCCGACTAAACGGGCGATTTTTGGAAGTGCTTGCAAGTAGGGGAAATATAAATTTTAATGGCTTGTGATTTTCGATTTGGCGGGGCGGATTTGATTCGAATATGGCTTGCGCCATAATGCGAGGGAGGGCGAAACCGATGCCGACCACTGTTCTCGAAACTAAAGCCTACGAACTGTTGAGCCAATTGGGGCCAAGTAAACTTGCCGCTGTCGTACAACTGCTGGAGGCGATGGTAGAGGGTGAGGAACCGGTGACCAACGAAGACCGCCAGCGATATGCCGACGGGCAAGCGTGGTTTGCGGCACGCGGAGGCAAAGGCATTCCTATGGAAGAAGTGCTGGCTGGATTTGGGCTCAGTCTTGAAGACTTTCCGTTGGAGAAGTAGTGCCACCCTTTCGGATCGAGTGGAGCGACGAAGCGTCAACGAATGTTCGGCGACTTGACCGGCCGAC
>JANODS010001043.1:0-1084 GCA_031412835.1 Acidobacteriota bacterium
GAAGGTTTGTACCCAAAAAATGCTCGACGAAGTCTCCGACGATATGCGACTCGAGTGGCCCGGAAGGCGCTTGCGGCCCATCCGCAGCCTCTACGAAGACTCCTTCGAGGCCCCTTCTCTGCGTGATCGCGGCGACTAGCCATCCGCATCAAGACTTTTAGGTAGTACCGAACAGGACTTTTCTGAAACATTTCAGGAAAGTCCTGTTTTTGCGTGTATTGTCCTAATTCAGCGGTGGGAAAAACCGGTCGTCGTCTAGGAAAAATCCTAGTCAACTAAGTTCATCACTGCGTCTAGAATAAGACGAAGACCTGAGAAGGCCTAAGGCAAGATGTCCGTGCCTCATCAGGTGATTCCGGTGCCTACGGCATCGGGTGAGCGTATACCAATGAAAAAGCTAAACCTTATACTAGGTAGTGCAGTATGTTTCGCGCTAGTGCTCTCTCTGAGCGCTGGCGTTTCGGAGAGTCGTGGGACCAGTGTTTCCAAATTCGTCAAGGGCGGGCCGATCCCTCCTCCGGATGACAATGGAACCTTCGCGCTTAAAGGTGGACCCATACCTCCTCCCGACGACAATGGAACGTTCGCCCTCAAAGGCGGACCCATTCCTCCTCCTGACGACAACGGAACCTTCGCCCTTAAAGGCGGACCGATTCCTCCTCCCGACGACAACGGAACCTTCGCCCTTAAAGGCGGACCCATTCCTCCCCCGGACGACAACGGAACCTTCGTCGGTTAATTATTCTTTTAATCCCTATTCCACCGCAGATATTCTCGGACGGCCTAGTTTTTGCCGAGGAGATCTGCGGTGACTTATTTTTACTACCTGTCGACGGCGTTGAGCACCCTTTTTATCATTGGTGCCCTCCAAGCGATGTTGGAAGGGGCTTGGCGGCGTTACCCGGTCCTGTTCGCCTACCTCTGCTTTACGTTCAGCCTATCGGCCCCGATGAGCATCGCGTTCCTCGTCTCCGGGGCAACTTGGACCCAAGTGAGCCGGTCCGCCTATTGGATCCTATCTTTATCCATGCAGCTTTGCGGCGTGGCGCTCCTGCTCGTTCTGACGCGCAAGGCGGGTGAACAT
>JANODS010001044.1:0-2792 GCA_031412835.1 Acidobacteriota bacterium
GCGATGCGCCGGGCGGGTTCGAAGAATCCGGTGATTCTTCTCGATGAAGTGGATAAGGTAGGCCGGGACTTCCGGGGCGATCCGACTTCGGCGCTACTGGAGGTGTTGGATCCGGAGCAGAACAAGACGTTTCGGGATAACTATCTGGATTTGGATTTTGACTTATCGAAGGTCATGTTTATTACGACGGCTAACTCGCTGGATACGATCCCGCGGCCTTTGTTGGATCGGATGGAGATTTTGCGGTTGAGCGGCTACTCGGAAGAGGAGAAGGTGCATATTTCGCGCCGGTACTTGATTCCGCGGCAGTTGAAGGAAGCGGGCGTGAGTGAAGAGCAGTGCGTAATCAGTGAAGCGGCGCTGCGGCGGATCATCAGCGGTTATACGCGGGAGGCCGGTTTGCGGCGTCTGGAGCGGACGATTGGGAAGGTGATTCGGAAGTTGGCGTTGAAGATTGTGGAAGGGACGCATACGGTGGTTACGGTGGAGCCAGAGCATCTGTACGATTTGCTGGGGGCTGAGAGCGTATCGCCGGAGAAGTTCCGGAAGGAGTTGCCGGCGGGAGTTGTTACTGGATTGGCGTGGACGGAAGCCGGCGGCGATGTGTTGTATCTGGAGGCGACGACTTTACCTGAGGGTAAGGGGATGACGATTACGGGTCAGTTAGGCGAAGTGATGCAGGAATCGATGCGGACGGCGCAGAGTTACATCTGGTCGCACGCGGAGGAGTTGGGCATTCCGCCGGATGCGTTTAAGAAGCATGGGTTGCACGTGCATGTGCCGGCGGGGGCGATTCCGAAAGACGGGCCTTCGGCGGGGATTGCGGCGGCGACGGCGATGACTTCGGCGTACACGAAGCTGCCGGTGCGGTCGGATACGGCGATGACGGGGGAGATTACGCTGACCGGGTTAGTGTTGCCGATTGGTGGAGTAAAGGAGAAGGTGTTGGCGGCGCGACGGGCTGGCATGAAGCGCGTGATTCTGCCGGCGGCGAATGAGAAGGATCTGCGGGAGGTGCCGGAAGCGGTGCGGAACGAGTTGACTTTCTTGTTTGTGGAGCGGGTGGAGGATGTGTTGGTGGCGATGATCCCGGGCTTGGAAGCCCGGGTGGCGGTGGCGGCTTAGAGCGGTCCGGGGTGCCATAGACAACCGGTTGGGCGGTTGCTATGGTATCCCTTGACCGGAGGTATTTGCGATTTGCGTCGATTTCTTTTTGCGGCGATCCTGTGTGGGGTTGGGTACTTATTGGTTCGTCAATGGGGGTGGAGCGTGTGGGCGCAACCTGGGACCGGGCGGTTGGCTTATACGGTTTTTATGACGGAGACGGTAACGCGGGTGGGCGGAGAGGTGGGGGCGTCAAGAAGACTGGTGACGGCGGTGCGGGCGGATGGATCGGAGATGACGGCCTACCTTCCTCCGGTGGATGAGAAGTTCGCACGGGAGTTGCATTTGACGAAGCAACGGGTGCATACGATGGTGTGGGATGCGGCGGGTATGATGACGTCGACGCCGATGCGGCTGGATTGGTTGAGTCGACCGCGGCCGGATCCGGGTAGAAATTGTGTGGCCGATTTTGCCGGGAATTCGATGTATATGTCGCGGAGTGAGGTTGTGCGGTTTGAGGATGTGAGTGGGTATCCGACCGTGGTCGTTCGGTTAGCCAATGTTACGGCTTGGCACGGGCTGACGCTGGATTGTGCGTTGCTTCGCCAGCGGGCGGAGTTTTCGGATAGCATCTCGGAGAAGAGTCTGGATCGGGTGGTGGTGGGGGAGCCGGCGGCTGCTTTGTTCGAGTTACCGGAGCGCTACCGGGAGGCGGCCCCGTCGGAGGTGAAGGCGAGGCTGTTCGGCGCGGCTAGTGTAGGGCCGGCCGAGGCTAGGGAAGACGAGCATTATCGCGAGCTGATCCGGATGAATACGGGGAGGTGACGGGGGCTCTACGGCGCTTGGGGCCGGTTTAGAAGCCGGCGAGGAGGGTGGAGACCGGAGCGGAAAAGCCGGGTAGGAGCGGGGTTTCGAGCGCTGTTTCGCCGCGAAGACGGCGAATGTCGTCTTTGGTGCGGATGAAGACTTGGGCGTTTTCGTAGTCAACTTGCCAGACTTCCAGGCTGCCCGCGGCAAGGTACTGGAGACTCTTGCGGTTGACGTCGATGGCGCTTTCGGAGGCGGAGAGAACTTCGATCACAATGTCTGGCGCGAAGGGGACGGGAGATACGCGAAGGTCGATAGCGCGGAGAAACACGGATAGGTCTGGACGGCGGACGATGTTGTCGGAAAGGCGGCAATCGATTTTGCTAAAGACGCGTCCGATTGGTTTCTGGCGGAAGTAGCCGCGAAAAAACAATTCGATGATCCCGCGAACGTCGGCATGCCGCGGCGCTGCACAGCCGATCCGCCGCCTGAGAGGCAGCCGACACTCCAGGGAGCCCCCCCATGAAGCTCTACATGTCCCCTGCCGCCTGCAGCCTCGCCGATCACATCGCCCTGCATGAAGCCGACATGAAGTTCGACTTAGCCAAAGTCGACCTCAAAACCCACAAACTCGAAGACGGCCGCGCCTTCACCGATATCAACCCAAAGGGCTATGTGCCGGCGCTGCAGCTCGACAATGGCGAAGTTCTCACTGAAAACGTCGCGATACTGAGCATGATCGCCGACAACTACCCGGCGTTGATGGCTCCTGGTCCGTTCGGCCGCTCCCGGCTCTTGGAAATGCTTGCCTACATCTCAACTGAGATTCACAAGTCCTTTACGCCGTTGTTCGGCGCCGATTCGACGGATGCCGAGAAGAC
>JANODS010001045.1:0-1876 GCA_031412835.1 Acidobacteriota bacterium
GCTGCAGGCGTGTTCGTTCGGCGGCGGTGGGGAGGCGCTGGAGGGCGAGTTCGAAGGCCTCGTCGATGGTTTTGGCGCGTTGGCCGAGGCGTTCGGCGGCTTCGAGGAAGACGGGGTCGTTGAGGAGGTTGAGGGCCTGGAGGGGCGTATTGGAGCGGGTGCGGCGGCAGGAGGCGGTGGTGGAGCGGGGGGCGTCGAAGTTGGAGAGGAGGGGATAGGGAGTGGTGCGCTGATAGTGGATGTAGACGCCGCGGCGGTAGCGTTCGGTGCCGGGGCTGACTTGCCACTTGGTACCGGAGGAATAACCGAGGCTGGAGACGCCGTCGGGTTGCGGGGGCTTAATGCTGGGGCCGCCGACTTTGGTATCGAGGAGGCCGGCGACGCGGAGGGCGGCGTCGCGAATCGCTTCGGCGGGGAGGCGGAGGCGGGATTGGCGGGCGAGAAGACGGTTTTCGGGGTCGATGTCCTTGAGTTCGGGGCGGGCTTGGGAGCTTTGGCGGTAGGTGGCGGAGAGGACGATTTCGCGGATGATGGCTTTGCGGCTCCAGCCGCGTTCGACGAATTCGGCGGCGAGCCAGTTGAGGAGTTCGGGGTGGGAGGGGCGGGAGCCCATGAGGCCGAAGTCTTCGGCGGTTTTGACGATGCCGGCGCCGAAGAGTTCCTGCCAGATGCGGTTGACGGTGACGCGGCTGACGAGGGGGTTTTCGGGGGCGGTGAGCCAGTTGGCGAGGTCGACGCGGGAGGTGGGCCCGGTGTGTTGGGCGAGGGGCGGGAGGAAGCTGGGAGAGTCGGCCGGGACGGGGATGCCGAGGGATTTGTAATCGCCGCGGACGCGGAGGTAGGACTGGCGGTGGGCCGAGTTTTCGGCGAGGACGTAGGCTTGGGTGAGGGAGGGATATTGTTCGTCGAGCGCCTTGAGCTTTTTGTCAAGCTCGTCGAATTTCACCTTTTTGTACTCGGGCTGGCCGATGGCGAAGTGGTAGTTCCGGATGAAGTGATTTTCGAGAATCAGGCGATCGCGGTCGGTTCGATCCGCCGGTTTCTTGCGCATGATGCGCTCGCCGTCGCCGCTTTCGGTGAGCTTGAGGAGACAGTCCCAGGCGAGGTCCCAGTCGGTGCGTTTGCCGGGTTCGGCGGAGGCTTGGAGCATGTTTTGCTCCCAGGCGGGTTGGAGTTCGCGGACCTTATACTCGACGATGAGGGCTTCGCGTTTGGCGTCGTATTCGGCGGTGCGGAGGGGCTTTTCACCGGGTAGGGGGGCGTCGATGTCCTCTTCCTCGGCGTTATCGAAGAATGCGTAGAGGGAGTAGAAATCTTTCTGAAGGGTCGGGTCGTATTTATGGTCGTGGCACTGGGCGCAGCCGACGGTGAGGCCGAGCCAGACGGAGCCGACGGTGGAGGCGCGGTCGGCCATGGTTTCGAAGCGGAACTGTTGGTTGTCGATGCCGCCTTCGCGATTGGTGAGGGTGTTGCGATGGAAGCCGGTGGCGACGCGTTGTTCAATGGAGGCTTGCGGGAAGAGGTCGCCGGCGATCTGTTCGCGGGTGAATTGATCGAAGGGCATGTCGCGGTTGAGCGAGTTGATGACCCATTCGCGCCAGCGCCAGGCCCAGGGGCGGGCCCAATCTTTCTCGTAGCCGTCGGAGTCGGCGTAGCGGGCTTGGTCGAGCCAGTGGCGGGCCCATTTTTCGCCGAAGTGGGGGGAGGCGAGGAGGCGGTCGACTTGCTTGGCGTAGGCTTGGGGGCTGCGGTCGGCGATGAAGGCGCCAACTTCTCCGGGGGAGGGGGGGAGGCCGATGAGGTCGAAGAAGAGGCGGCGGAGGAGGGTGGCGCGGTCGGCTTCGGGGGACAGGCGGAGCTTGTCCTTGGCTAGGCG
>JANODS010001046.1:0-3032 GCA_031412835.1 Acidobacteriota bacterium
GCCTGGCGTCATCGCTACCCCGGCGTCGGCGGCGGCTTCGGCGGCGGCAACGGAATTCTAACAACGGCTAGCAAACTCGTCTTCGCCGGAGATATCAGCGGCAACCTCGTCTCCTACGACGCCGCCAATGGCAAAATCCTCTGGCACTCCCGCATTGGCCAAGTCTCAAACGCGCCGCAGACCTACATGGTCGACGGCCATCAGTATTTACTCGTAGCCGCCGGCGACCAACTCTTCAGCTTCTATTTACAATGAATCGGTGACGAACTCCCTTTCGAACAGCCTTTGGCCGATGGCCTCGCTTCGATTTGCCGCCCTGGCCATCGCTTCCCTGTTTCTGCAATGGCTTTTCTATAAGGCGGCTCATTTTCTCGGCTGGGTGCTAACCAGCCCGCGCAACGTGGAAGGAGACGTCCTCCTCTACTTCTCTTGGGTCGAAGCGATCGCCCGCGGCCAAACCCCCTATATTGACTTTTTTGTCCCTTACCCGCCCCTCGCCCTCATCGTCACACTCCTGCCTGGATCTGTAGCCCATAGCTATACGGCATACCTGGCAACCTACAGTCTGCTGATGTTCGTCGCCACAGCCGCCCTCTTCGCGCTCACCGAGAGCTTCGCCCGCCATCTCAATCGCGACGCTCGAACCCCTCTGAACTGGCTAACTGCTTTTCTAACGCCACTCGTCGGCCTAGTCCTCTGCCGCTTCGATATCCTGGTCGCTGTCACCACCCTCGGTGCCCTGCTGCTCTTCGCCCGCGCCCGCCCTGGATCCGCCGGGGTCGTCGCGGCCCTGGGCGCGCTCATCAAACTCGTTCCGGCCATGGTCCTCGTGTTACCCCTGCTCCGGTTCCGCCTCGAACCTCGGATCGCCCTGCGCTCCCTCGCCGGCTTCTCCATCACAATCGCCGTTGCGCTGCTGGGCTGGTTCGTCTTCGCCGGGCCGACCCTTCTCGCTTCCCTCAAAGTTCATTCCCACCGCGGCATGGAGTTCGGCTCCCTCGGGGCCGGACTGCTCCTGCTCCTCGGCCAACTCTTTCCGAAAACGGCCTGCGTCGACGGCTCCGGTCCCTGCCTCTGCTTCGAAGTTCATCACGCCTGGGCACCCGCGATGGCTGCGGCCGCACTGCCCCTGCAAGCCCTCGCCCTCACCCTATCCGCAATCTGGATCGGCCGTCGTAAACAGCCAGACGACGCAGGCCACGTGGCACTACTTCTCCTCGCATACATCCTGGCAGGCAAGGTTCTCTCCCCGCAGTACCTCATCTGGCTCGCACCCTTCATCGCATTCTTACCTCGCCTTCATTGGCCTTTCCTCGCCGCCTGCTTCCTGACCCTCGCGGTCTACCCCTTCGGCCTCGATCTCCTCATGAACCAATCCGCTTGGGCCGTCATCACCCTGAATCTTCGTAACGCCATCCTCGTCTACTGCGTCTGGCTAATCGTGGCCCCCGCCTCCGCACGAGTAGACTGAAAACATGCCCCTCCTGGCGCTGCTATTCCTTTTCTGGCAAACCGACCCTGTCGCCCTTGGCATGAAGGCGCTCGAAGACCAGAAGTTCGACCAAGCCGTCACCCACTTCGCCGCCGCCCTCAAAGCAGACCCCGAAGACCTTAGCGCCAACTTCCACTCCGGCCTCGCCCTCAGCATGGTCAACCGCGACCCCGAGGCCATCCTCGCTTACGAAAAAGTACTCGCCAAACAAGCCGATCTCTTCGAAGCCCAACTCAACCTCGGCGTCATCCTCCTCCGCTCCAAACGCCCCGCCGACGCCCTCGTTCTGCTCGAAAAGGCCCAAGCCCAGCAGCCCAAACAGTTCCGCCCCAACTACTACCTCGGCGAAGCCCACCTCGATTCCAGCCACTGGGAAGCCGCCGAAATCGCCCTTCAAGCCGCCCTCGCCGCCGACGCCAAAAGCGCCCCCGCCATGGCCTCCCTCGCCAAAGCGATCGCCAAGCAGGGCCGTCTAAAGGAATCCGCCACCTGGTACCACAGCGCCGCTCAAGCCGATCCCAGCTTCAAAGACGCCCTCCTCGAACTCGCCAGCTTCCACGAAGCCGCCGGCCAGAAAGCCGAAGCCGCCGCCCTCTATCGCCTTTTCCCCGATAACGGCCCCGCCCGCGAACGCCTCGGCGTCCTTCTCATCGAGCTAGGCCAAGCCGACGACGCCATCACCCAACTCGAAAAATCGGTCAAGGACTCCCCCACCACCGCGAACCGCCTCGCCCTCGCCACCGCCTATCTCAAGGCCAAGCAAAACGCGAAAGCCGCCCCCCTCCTTCAGCAAGCCGCCGCCGCCGAACCCGGCAACGCCGAACTCCGCCTCACCCTCGGCCGCATCTATCGCGAAGATAAACGCCTCCCGGACTCGGCCCGCGAGTTCCTCGCCGCCGCCCAAATCGACGCCAAACTCAAACCCGCCTGGAGCGAACTCGGCGCTACACTTTTCCTACTCGGCGATTATCCTCAATCCCTGAAGGCTTTCGCGCGTCTGAAAGCTTTAGGAGAAGATCAAAACCCATCCGTGCTCTACCTCGAGGCCCTTTGCTACGACCGCCAACAGTTGTATAAAGAAGCTCTGCCCGCCTACGAAAAATTCCTCGCGGCGGCCGGGGGAAAAATGCCCGAAGAAGAGTTCAAAGGTCGGCAACGTCTCCGCATCGTCAAAAGGATGGTCGAAAAAAGATGAAGTGGCTCCTCGTCCTCGCCGCCAGCCTCAACCTCGCCTCCTCCGCCGATCTTAAGTCGGTACAGGCCGAACCCAATCTCGAACGCCGCAGCGAATTCGCCCTCGACTACGCGAGCGAAGTCCTCACCCAGCTCCGCACCGACCTCGAAGGTAAAGAATGGAGCAAGGTCGCAATCGAACTCGCCGACTTCCGCGCCGGCGTCGACCTTTCCGTCGGCTCGCTCAAGTCCACCGGCAAAACCGCCCGCCGCAACCCCAAATACTTCAAGAAAGCAGAGGTTCGCCTCCGCGAACTCGGCCGCCGCCTGAAAGGTCTCCAACTCCTCCTCCACGTCGACGACCGCA
>JANODS010001047.1:0-1382 GCA_031412835.1 Acidobacteriota bacterium
GACCGCGCCGTCCGCGCCAACTCCGCAAAACTTGACTTCTCATCCCCCGCCGTCACTGCCGCAATCGCCGCCCGCAGTGCCGCCACATCGTCCGTAATCGGCCCCATCTCCCGAACCACCGAACCAAAGCTCAACACCTGCGCCCGCCCCCCGGCCTCGTCCTGCGCCGCCCGCTTGGCGTCCTCCAGCGAACTCCCCCGCCGCATCGAAAACGAGTTGTCGATTGCAATCAACTTCAGCCGCTTCCCCGAGCTAATCGGAACGTTCTGGTTGAAATAAGGCTGCGAAAACGCAATCGCCAGCAGTAACAACAGCAGCAGCCGCAAGATAAACAGTGCTATGTAGCGCAGCCTACGCTGCCGCGTCGAAGTCATCGTCCGCTTCTCAAAAAACATCAGCGACGGAAACTGCAGCGGCGTATTCTTATGCTGCTGCAAAAGGTGCAGCCAAACCGGCAGCCCCAGCAACGCCACCCCGGCCAGAAACCATGGCGCCAGAAAACTCACTTAGCGCCTCCCCTGTCGAACCACAAGAAACTCGCGCAAGCACTCATCCAGCGGCCGATCCGTCGGCGACAAATGATAAGTCAACCCCGCGGCCCGCGCCTTCGCCGCCAGCGCCGCCGTGTGCCCATCAATCCGCGCCGTGTACTCGTCCCGCGCATATTCCGGCGTCGTCTCCAGCGAAGTCTGCGTTTCGCTATCGATCAGCAACATCGGCCCATCAAACTTCGGCCGCAGCTCCTGCGCATCCAGCACATGAAACAAAACCACGTCGTTCCCTCGCCAGCGCAGCGGCTCAATCGCCTTCACAATCACTTCCGGATCCTCGTAAAAATCGCTGATCACCACCACCATGCCCCGCCGATTCCGCATCATCTCCTGAAAGTGATAGAACGGCTTACCGAAGTCCGTCCGCTTGCCCGGCTCGGCCTTCTCCAGCGCATAGAGCGTCCGCCGCAGTTGCCCCGAACGCGAACTCGGCTGCACGAAATCGCGGATGTCATCGTCGAACACCATCACCCCGGCCGCATCCCGCTGCTGCCCCGCTAAGTACGCCAGCGAAGCCGCCAAGTACCGCGCATAATCCATCTTCGGAATCTCGCCCGAACTGAACGCCATCGACGCCGAAGCGTCCAGCAGAATCGTCAGCCGCGAGTTCGTTTCACCCTTGAACTTCTTCAAGTACGTCCGCTCAGTCCGCGCAAATACGTTCCAATCCACGTGCCGCAAGTCATCCCCCGGCGTATACATCCGATACTCGGCAAACTCCTGTGAAAAGCCAAAGTACGGCGACCGGTGCAAGCCCGAAATGAAACCATCGACAACAGTCCGCGCCACCAATTCTAGATTGGAGATGGCGGCGAGAACGGCGGGTTGGAG
>JANODS010001048.1:0-2934 GCA_031412835.1 Acidobacteriota bacterium
CCCGGCGAGTGGTCCGACGCCAATACGTTCGACGGCGTCAAAGGCTGGGTGTCCACCTTTTCCCCCGTCACCGACCCGCTCGATCTCGCCGTCAAAGCCTACGTTAAGCACAATGGCAAGCGCCTTTATTTCGCTTTCGACGTCACCGACGACGTCCTCTACGGCATCGATACCCCCCGCTGGCTGCCCGACTCAAACCCCAAAGCCCACGACCTAACCCGCGAAGGCTTCCCCTGGTTCGGCGACGAAATGGAGATCCTCATTAACGCCACCAACCGCTGGGCCACGCCGAAAGAAAACGCCGCCGGCAATGGCCAAAGCTGGCAGATGGTCTGCAATCTCACAAAATCACGCCTCGGCGGCGTCGGCACCGCCGGACTTATGGAAGGTGAACCTCGCTCCCAACTGTCCGCTTGGACTACCTACCAGCGCTGGATTCAAACCCACGCCATGGACTGCGCCGCCCAGCCCAAGCCCGGCGGTAAAGGCTACATCATGGACTGGGCCATCAGCTTCGACCCCTGCCTCGAAGTAGCCCCCGGCCAGTTTTATTCCACCAAATTGGGCGACCGCGCCATGGGCCTGAACATCGCCCTCGGCGACCTCGATCAGAAGGACCGCGGCATGGGCAACTTCGGCAACTTCCATCACGAAGATTGGTTCGCCGGTACGCCGAAAGGCCGCACGAATCTGCAAGAATGGGGAACGCTATGGATCAGAACATCGAAGAAGCCCGCCCCGCGCTAGAGACCTACGACGATCTCGCCCGGCTCGCCGAGCATTCCCTAACCCGCCCCGACCTCTCCGAAGACGAGGTCTCCACCGGCCTCTGGCTCGCCCGCGAATATCGCGTCGCCGCCGCCGTCGTCCGCCCCTGCGATGTCGACCTCGCCGTCAGACTTCTCGACGGTTCCGGCGTCGCCGTTGCCTCCGTCGCCGGCTTCCCCCACGGCTCCTCCAACACCGCCACCAAGCTCTACGAAGGCCGAGACCTCCTCCGCCGCGGTGCCAAAGAAATCGCCCTCGTCGCCAACTTCGGCAAGATGATCTCGCGCCAGTTTCAGCACATCGAAACCGAAATTCTACAGATGAGCGAAAGCTGCCATCAAGCCGGAGCCCTCTGCAAAGTCATCTTCGAAAACGGCTACCTCGCCGAAGACTTGAAGGTAATCCTCTGCCGCATCTGCAAGCGCTGCGAAGTCGATTTCGCCGAAACTTCCACCTGCTTCGGCCCCACCGGCCACACCCTCCCGGACCTCGCCCTGATGAAGTCCATTCTCAAGGATCGCGTGAAGATGAAAGCCACCGGCGGCGTCCGAACGTTGGACCGCGCCATTGAGGTATACAATGCAGGGTGCGACCGCTTCGGCACCACCGCCACGGCCGCCATCCTCGAAGACTGGAAACGCATCCTGGCCGAGCGCGAGGCGGAGAAAAAACGCGCCGCGGCCCAAGCACAAGCCTCATGACAATCATCGATACCCACCACCATTTCTGGAAGTATTCAGCGGCCGAGTACGGCTGGATCAGCGACGAAATGAAAATGATCCGCCGCGACTTTCTCCCGGCCGATTTGAAGAAGACCCTCGACGATGCCGGCGTCTCCGGTGCCGTCTCCGTCCAAGCCCGCACCATCGTCGAAGAATCCGACTGGCTCCTGTCAATGGCCGAAAAACACGACTTCCTCCGCGGCGTCGTTGGCTGGGTACCCCTCACCGAAAAGGACGTCGAAAAGCACCTCGAACGCCTCGCCGCCCATAAGAAATTCAAGGGCGTCCGCCACGTCATCCAGGGCGAGCCGGACGACAACTACATCCTCCGGCCAGACTTTAACGCCGGCATCAAGAAGCTCCTCAAGTACAAGCTCCGCTACGACATCCTGATCTTCGAGCGCCAACTGAAGCCCTCCATCAAATTCGTCGACCAGCACCCGAACCAGATGTTCATCCTCGATCACGTCGCCAAACCCAAGATCAAGGAACGCATCCTCTCCCCCTGGCGCGAAGACATGATCGCCCTCGGCAAGCGTCCCAACGTCTACTGCAAAATCTCCGGCATGATCACCGAGGCGGATCACAAGAAGTGGACCTCCGCTGACCTCGCGCCCTACCTCGACACCGCCCTCCAGGCCTTCGGCCCCAAACGGCTCATGTTCGGCTCCGACTGGCCCGTCATGCTCGTCGCCGGTCAGTACAAGCCGTGGGTCGAACTCGTCAAAGCCACCATCAAGCGCTACTCCCAAGCCGAGCAGGAACAGATCCTTTCGAAGAACGCGATCACCGCCTACGGCCTATAGCGCGCTCAGCAAGCGGTCGATATCGTTCTCGTCGTTGTAAAAATGCAGCGACAAACGCAGTCGGCCGCAACGAGCCGACGTCAGGATCCGGTGCTCCGTCTTGAGCCGAGCCGACAACTCCGCCGCATCGCGATCCGCGAAGAGGACGCTCGTGATCGGGCTCGGAGCCGTCGCCGGGTATTCATCGCTATACAAGCTCGTCCCCGCAATCGCGCGGATCGCCCGCCGCAACGTCTCGGTCAATCCCAGCACGTACGTCTCGACGGCCCCCGGACCCAGCTCCAACAGCGTATCCACCGCCGCCTCCAGCGCATAAAGGCTCGGAAAATCGACCATTCCCCCCTCGTACCGCTCCGCCGCCTCCGCGAACACCGGTGCCCCCGCATGCAAGTTATTCACGTTCCGCCAATCGAAATGCGAACGCCACCCCACCACCTGCGGCTGTAGTCGCGCCCGCAGTTCGGGAGTAATGGCAAAAAATGCCGCCCCGTTCGGAGCCAGCATCCACTTATAGCCATTCACCGCCAGCATGTCCGGCCGGATCGCCGCCCAGTCAAACGTCAACGCCCCCAGGCATTGCGTCGCGTCCACATACAGCAACGCGTTCCGCCGGTCTAACCTGTCCAGCGGCGGTCGAA
>JANODS010001049.1:0-2173 GCA_031412835.1 Acidobacteriota bacterium
GAGGTGCCGCCGTCGCCGAACTGGGTGCGGTAGGCGCTGTTGTTATCGATGGACTTGCCGTAGGTGTAGGCGCTCAGTAAGTTGAGTCCATTCGAGAGACGATGCTGGAACTTGGCTTGGAGGGCGGTGAGTTGGAGATAGTTGCGGCCGTTGAGGGGGAGTTCGACGATGCGTTGGTTTTCGATGACGGTGCCGAGGGAGGTGGTGTCGGTATCGATGAGGGGGACGGCGGCTTTGACTTCGACGGTTTCGCTGACGTTGCCGACTTGGAGGGCGACATCGATGCGGCCGACCTGGGCGACCTGGAGTTCGACGCCGGTGCGGACCTGGGCGGTGAAGCCGGTGCGTTCGATGCGGAGGGTGTAGAGGCCGGGGCTGAGGGAGGGGAGGCGATAGACGCCTTCCTCGTTTGTCGTGGTGGTGCGGGTGGCGGCATTGGCGGTGTTGGTTACGGTGATGTTGGCACCGGCGACGACGGCACCTCCGGGATCGGTGATGGTGCCGGTGATTTCGGCGGTGGTAATTTGCGGGAGGCTGGGGATGGCGGTGCAGAGCCCGAGAAAGACCGCGGAGGCGAGACGATAGGAAGCGACCATTGGTAGCTCCAAAGGGGGAATTTGAGTTAGTTTAGGGGTGGTCCGGGAAGAGGGGAGTCCGGGGAGCAAAGAGCGGGGTAGGATCGGAACTGACGATATCAGAGCGGTGGGCGGGAGGCAAGGGGGGAGTGTCGGTGGTGGGCGCGACAGGGCTCGAACCTGTAACCCTCAGCTTCGAAGGCTGATGCTCTATCCATTGAGCCACGCGCCCACGACCGACACTGCTTTCTATTATTAACCAGCGCGGGTGGGCTTTGCTTGGGTTTCGCGCAGGAGTCGTTTTTGGTGGATCTGGCGGGGAGAGCGGAACGGCAGTTGACGCGGGGCGGAGCAGCGGCGTTGGCGGGGGAGGGGATTTACTATTTGGAAGGAGCGGCGCAGCAGGCTTTGTACTTTCGGGAGTGGGCGACGGGGAAGGTGCGGATGGTGATGGGGTATCCGGAGTTTTTGTGGCCGTTGGGGAGTGGGCCGTTTTCGTTGTCGGGGGATGGGAGGAGTTTGTTGACGGTGCGGGTGGATGCGTAGCCGGGGGATGTATTTTTGGCGGCTCCGTTTCGGTAAGATCGAATTATGAGGATGCTGTTGGTGGCGGGGGTTTTGTTTGGGGGGCAACTGCTCGGCTGTGGCTGCTTTGACACTTGGAATCCTTGCTCTGCATTGAAAGGGAATGGAGTCGTGTTCATCGGAAGGGTTCTGGCGAATGGAGGCGCTGGTTTTGGCAGCGGACCTTCACGCGTACTGGTCGAGGAGGGGTTGCTTAACGCTCCGAAGGAGCAACACGAAGTATCACTAAACACCGGAGAAGGGACTAGTTGCTATACCGCTTTGAAATTGGGTGAGCGCTATTTGATTCATGCCAAATCCAACAGCGGAACGGCTGGGCTCGGACTATCGATTGAACCGTGCTCTCAGACTTTTCTTATTGCGGGAGAGGAAGCCATTGCGGATGCACTGCGAAATGCGGCGCGAGGCGGAACGGCGCGATTTTTGGGTGCGCTGCGAATGATCGCGGGTCATCCCAAAGAGGACAAGGTCGGCGGACAGAGTGTGGTCGTTCGCTCAGAAACGAATCGATATTCGTCTACGACGGATGGCAAAGGGCGCTTTGAGATTCAGGGAATGGTTCCAGGGCACTACCGAATTGAAGTTGCAAAGCCCGGCTACAAGATCGATCCCTCGTATGGGAAGAGGTCGGGTGCGGCCATCGAACTGAAAGACGGTATTCTCGTTCGAGATGGTTCCTGCGAGGTCAAGAATCTGTGGCTGCGGGAAGATGGAGAGATTTCTGGCAGCGTGACTAGCGAAGATGGAGCGCCTTTGACTGGGATAGAGGTACAGGCGTTTGAGGTTGATAAAGATCGAAAGCGGAATCACCCCCCTCAACGGACAGCGGTTACGGATACGGAGGGGCGATTCGTTCTAGCAAAGCTATCGGGAGGCGAGTATGTGGTAGGGGTAAACGCGAGCGCGGATCGAGATACGAGCCCGTATAGGGAGACGTTGTTCGCTCGTACGGTGAAAGTTGGGGCGGGGTTGTCGGTGAGGAACTTCAGGCCCCCGGTGATCGAGTTGCGCGT
>JANODS010001050.1:0-6737 GCA_031412835.1 Acidobacteriota bacterium
GTTCGGAGCCGGAAGCTCGGCCAATACCCGTCGAGCGAATGCGGTCAACGGTACCGGCTGCCCAGCCGGAATCACCGTCCCCGCCGTTACCTGCCGTCCATCCGCATCCCGATAATTGATCGGAATCCGCACGTCATTCGGCAGAATCCCCTGACGTTGCGCCAAACTCGGCAAAGACGCCAAGGCGAACGGCGCTTGAATCCATCGACCACCCTCGAAGTCGGCAAAGAAAAACGTCCGGTCCTTAATGATCGGGCCGCCAAACGTAAAGCCGAACTGGTTGCGATTCGATTGCGGCTTGCGGTTGTCAACGGGCTTAAAAAACCCGGTTGCGTTCATCTTCGTATTCTGCAGGAACTCCCATGCGCTGCCATGGAACTGGTTCGTTCCAGACCGCGTGCTAACGTTCATCACCGCGCCACCCGTCCGACCATATTCAGCCGTATAAGCGTTTATCGACATGCGGAACTCAGCCACTGAGTCTGGAGAAGGCTGAATCGCCTGGTTCGAAAACCCTTGGTTAGTTGTGCCGTAGAAGTTGTTATCCACCCCGTCGAGAAGAAAATTATTGAACACGCTGCGAAGCCCATTCACGTTGTAAGAGCCCTCGCGGCGGAACGAAATGTCCCCGGAGTTACCAGACTGTGACTGCCGCACCCCCGGCACGAGCAGCGCCAGATTCGCGTACGAGCGACCCTGCAGCGGCAAGCCCACAATCGTCTGTTGGCCAATAATTTGTCCCTTCGAGCTTGAGTCGGTTTCCAGCAACGGGTTCGTTGCTTCTACAGTCACCGTCTCCGCCACCGCACCAACCGTCAGCGTTAGATCGACCCGCTGCCGAGCCTCAACAGTTAACCGAATCTCGTCAACCTGGGTTTTCGAAAACCCAGCAGCCTCGGCGCTTATCTGATAGCTGCCAATTTTAACGGTCGGGAAAAGATAATCGCCCTTCTCGTCGGTCTTCGCGACCGCGGTCAGGCCGGTCTGTTTATTTTTCACGGTTACCGTGGCACCGGAGAGGACGCCGCCACGCTGGTCTCGGATGGTACCGAGGATCACGGCCGAGTCGAACTGAGCCCAGCACGTGGGAAGCGCCACGGCGAGCAGGAATAAAAATCTCATCCTCCGACCGTAGCAACATATTGTCAATAATCCATGAATATTTCTTGAACATTGGCTTAGTCGCCATAACTGTGGGTTCAGGTCCTCGACGCCTACCGAAATTATTGAGGCCTCCTCGGAGCCCAAATCGACTATGATTGCGTGGCAGCCAAAGGCCGGAAGCATCTCCGGCACCAGCGACCGGCTCTGCAACGCCCGGCTCGATGCCTCCGGCGTCTGGCGCTACCGCGAGATGCTCGACGTCTTCGACGGCTTCGAACACGTCGTCACTTTGCTCGAAGGCAACACCCCCTCATCTCCGGCGCCAAAGCCGCCGCCTACGCCGGCCTCGACGCCGTCGCCTTTAAGCACCAAGGCTAAACAACCACCGCCTCGAGGCGGTGGATTTAGTTGCGACTGAAAGTCGCGGGGAGCGGCTAAAGCAGCCTGAAGCGCAGCCCGGCTGAGAGCGGGCACAAGGCACCGCGGGCGCGGTGATCTTAAACCCATCAGTACCTCGTGATCGATACCACGTGACCCTTGATGTCAAAAACCGCTTGGGCCCTTCTCCGATATTCCGCACTTTCCCTCTCTTGCAGCACTGTGGCTAAAAGCGGCCCGCGGACCCCGCGGGCACCTCTTGCGGTCGGCCTTCGGGAACCTCCTCGTTAACGCGGCAGCCGCTGTCCTGCCGTCAGAATCGCCGCCGCATAACGGTCAACAACAGACCCAAACACCTTGGCCTGCTCCACCGCCTGCGCCGTCTGATTCAGCTCCAAACTCTCCCGCACCCCGGCAATCGTCTTCGCCCCGTAACCCGTATATTGCCCCGGTGCCGACACCGCTCCCTTATACCAAGGCCGCCCCGGCAGCCCGTCTGGCAGCAACAGCGCGCGCTCCGTCAGATACACCTCCCTCGCCCCACTCTTTGCCCCCGCGTAGTCAACTTCAAACTGCTTCGCCGCAGCCCCCAGCCGTTCCAAATTCAGCCGTAAGTCCGGCAACGTTACCTTCCGGTCCGCCGCCAACTTCTCCACCTCCGTCCAATACTGAGTAATCGTCGCCGCCGCGCGAGTAAATTCGAACGGCACAATCGGAGCCTCACTCATTCGCACCACCGACAACGCCGCCACTTGCGACAACGCCTTCCCATACACAAACTCGCCATCCGAAAACCGCTTATACCAAGCGAAAGAATCGAAGATGGAATGATACACCCCGCCCCCACCCGACCCCGCGCTCGAAAACCCAAAGTTCACCCCCGCGATCCCCCCATGATGTACAAACCCCACATAGTCAGACCCCGACCCCAACGGCCCCGGCTGAAACGGCTTCTGCACCTTCAGCATCAACGAAAGCACGCTCTCGCTCGTCGCCGGGTCCTTCACATCGCGAGCCACTTGCTCCAAAAAGAAATTCAGCGCCGGCGTCGCGCCCAACCCCAAAACGCCCTTCCCGCTGGAGTCACTATTGAAGTAAGCCACTGCTTTCTCTTTCAACTCCGGCAAATGCTTCTCCACCCACTCCGTCGAACCTACTAACCCAAATTCCTCCGCATCCCACAGCGCGAATACAATCGTCCGCTGTGGCCGCCAGCCCTTCTTATACAGCTCCCCGAACGCCCGCGCCGTCTCCAACACTGCCGAAGCCCCAGAAATCGGGTCGTTCGCACCATTCACCCACGCATCATGATGGTTCCCGTACAACACCCATTGGTCCGGATAAGCACTTCCCCGAATCGTCGCGATCACGTTATGCACCGGTCGCGTGCCCCAGTCGTGCGTCAGTTTCAAGTGCGCCGACGCCGTCCCCGGCCCCAGCTTGTAAGTGATCGGCAAAGCACCGCGCCAACCCTCTGGTGCCGTCGGTCCACCCAACGATTCAAGCAACGGCTTCGCATCGCCATACGAAATCGGCATCACCGGAATCGGCATCAAGGTCTTCGCTTCTTTTAGCGACAGCCGCTTCTGCCCGCCTGGCTCGGAAGCAAATCCAGGCGACAACGGATCGCCCACATACAACGACATATCCATTACGCTGCCCCGCTGCACCCCATACTCACAGCGATAGGCCCCCGCCGGGTAGATATCCCCTCGAAAGTAACCATCTTCTTTCGGATCCGAGTAAATCAAGCAAGCAACCGCCCCGTTCTCCGCCGCCACTTTCGGTTTCACCCCGCGCCACGACTGCCCATAACGCGCAATCACGATCTTGCCTCGTACGTCGATCCCCTGCTTCTTCAGATACTCATAGTCTTCCGGCACCCCGTAGTTCACATACACTATCGGACCCGTAACATCGCCATCCGCCGAGTAAGCGTTGTAAGTCGGCAGTTGATTCTTATCCGTCGAATCCGGATCTTCCGCAAAGTTGGGCTCCGACAACCGGGCTTTAAACTTCCCCAGCGACAGCGCCCGTTCTTTCGGATACGGCAGCAGCGCCTCGAACGTCTCGATCTTCGCTTCCAGGCCCGCTGCCCGGAACTGTTTCAGCGCATACTCCGCCACCTTCCGCGACGCTGGCGACCCCGCATGATGCGGCTCCGACGCCATCGCCTTCATGTGGGCCTCGATCCTCGCAGGATCCGGCAGCGCCAAGAGCTGGGCTTCCAAAGCCCGCTGCTTAGCCAACCCAGCTTCCAAAAATCCACGAATCGGGGCCTGCGCGTGCGCCGCACCGGCCAGAAGAAGAACGAGAGTAAGTTTCATGGAACGAGAAATTTGAGAAATTCTTGGGGGTCCTTAGTCAGTCCGGGAAAGCCCCGAACTGTCTTCCCCTCCGCATCGAGAATCACGTAGTAAGGAATAGCGACCGTCGCGAATTGTGACTCTTGAACTTTTTGATTCTGCTCAGAAGCCGCGTCGGTCCCGTCCGTATAGAGTTCGACCAGGATGTAATTACCCAACGCCGCCGCGATCTCCGGCCGCGGAAACATATTGGCTTTCATCCAATGGCAATTCGTGCAGGCATAACCAGTGAAGTTAACGAACACCTGCTTTCCTTCCGCCTTCGCCTGCGCCAAGGCTCCCGCTAAGTCATTCTTCTTCCAAGGCAGCGCGGCGTACCCACCCGTCGTCCCACCAGCCGACTTCGTCGCCAGCGGCACGTAAGCATCCAGATCGCCCAGCGAAGCGCCCAACATCCCCGGCCACAAACTCAGCGAAAACGCCAGCAGAAACAAGCCCAGCAACAACCGCGGAATCGTCACGTCCTGCTCCGCCTTGATTCCTTCCAAACGAAGCCAACCCAGCAAATACGCCGCCGGTGCCGCGAACAAAATCATCCACCCGGCCAGAAACCGCTCCCGCGTCAGCAGGTTCAATTGCAGCACCGAATCGACGTTCGAAAGATATTTGAGCATCGCCGCCAGTATCAGAAACGCCATCACCACCTTCACACGCATCATCCAAACCCCGCTCCGCGGTAGCTTCTTTAAGTACGAAGGGAACAGCGCCAACACAAAAAACGGCGTCGCCAAACCCGACGAAAACGCCGTCATCCCCAGCACCGGTTGTAGCTTATCCCCCTGCACCGACGCTGCCAGCAGCGTCCCCACAAACGGGCCCACGCAGGCAAACGAAGTCAGCGAAAACGTCAGCCCCATCAGCAACGCGCCAAGGTACCCGCCCCCCTCCGAGGCCTGGTTCAACTTCGTGAGCAAACTTGAAGGCAGCATAATCTCGAACGCCCCCAACATCGAAAGCGCAAACGCAAAAAACACCGCCGAGATCGTCAGGTTCACCCAAGGATTCGCGCTCAACTGCACCACCGCAAAAGGCCCCAGCGCCGCCGACAAAATCACGCCCATCCCGGTAAACAGCACGACAATTCCCAAGCAGAACACGATCGCCTGCGACAACGAGCCCTTCTTATCGCCCTGCCCGATGAAGTACGAAAGCGTAAACGGAATCATCGGAAATACGCAAGGCGTGAAGACCGCCGCCAACCCCAACCCAAAAGCCAACAGCAAAAAGCTCGACAAATCCTCCTTCGTCGGCGCGGCCTGCGGAGCGACCGCCGCCGCCACCGGGGCCGCCGCCTTAGCTTCCGCAAAACCGTCCGGCACGGTCGTATCCACCGTCCCCAGCGTCATCACAATTGGAAACGTCCGCTTCTTCGGCGGCAGGCAAATCCGGTCATTGCAGGCGCTCGAACGGATCACCACTTCGAGATCTTTCACCGCCACTTGCAGCGTGCCGTCTACATAGAACACCGCTGCCGTCTCATAGCTCTCCGTCGTCGCCCCGGCCACGGCGTCGAACTTTGCTTCCACCTTCTGCTGCAAAGTCCGGCTCACTGCAAAGGGTGCCGTGATTTTCGTCGCCGTAGCCGTCACCGGCGAAGTGATCGAATAAAGGTGCCACCCCGGCTCAATCGCTGCCGCCAGTTTCAGACGGATCGACGCACCGGCCTCAGCCTTGGCAGCGACGGCCGTAACCGTCCACTGCACAGGATTCGGAGTCTGCGCCCAGAGGGCGCCAGCGAAGAGAACGGACCAAATCAAACGCATGGGTTGCTATTCGTCATTCTCTCACGTCAAGTTACGCTATGATCCAAACCATGACTCCGAATATGCTCGGCGCGTATGGCGAATGGGCCGCGGGTACAATCCCGGACCCGCCCCGGCTCTCTTTCCGACAGCCCATGTTTCAGAATGTGGACGCTTGGCGAGCCGTCGCCCGCGCCCGCTTCCACGAAGCGATCGTCGCCCCGGCCCCGCCCGCCTCCCCCCGCCCCATCGTCGAACACCACCTCGAATTCGACGGCCTCGAAATCGAACACCTGAAATGGCAGTTGCCCTACGGCCCGCCTACCGAGGCCCTAGTCCTCAAGCCCGCCAAAGCCACCGGCAAACTGCCCGGCATCGTCGGCCTCCACGACCACGGCGGCAACAAGTACTTCGGACTCCGCAAAATCACGCGTATGTCCCGCGATCCCCATCCGCTAATGATTCGCCACCAGGATCACTACTACGGCGGCCTCGCCTGGGCCAACGAACTCGCCCGCCGCGGCTACGTCGTCGTCGTCCACGATACCTTCACCTTTGGCAGCCGAAGAGTCCGCTGGGCGGACGTGCCCGCTAACATCCGGAGTAACATGGTCGAAGGCAACCCCGAGGCCGAAGACGAAATCGTCAGATACAACCAATGGGCCGCCAACCATGAGCACTTAGTCGCCAAGAGCCTCTTCTCAGCCGGTCTCACCTGGCCCGGTGCCTTCGTCTATGATGACCAACGCGCCCTCGATTACCTCGCCTCCCGCCCCGACGTCGACGCAACCCGCATTGGCTGCGCCGGCCTCTCCGGCGGCGGCCTCCGTACGGTGATGCTCGCCGGTGCCGATGAACGGATCCGCTGCTCCTGCGCCGTCGGCATGATGACCACCTGGCGCGACTACTTACTCAATAAGTCCCATACTCATACCTGGATGTGTTATGTCCCCGGCCTACCCAAAGACCTCGACTATCCCGAGATACTCGGCCTATCCGCCCCCAACCCAGTCTTAGTTCTCAACAACCGGCAGGACGCCCTCTTCACCCTCCCCGAAATGGAGCGAGCTGACCGTATCCTCTCCGCTGTCTACCAAAAGGCGGGCGCCGCCGACCGCTACAAAGCCAATTTCTACGACGGACCCCA
>JANODS010001051.1:0-1814 GCA_031412835.1 Acidobacteriota bacterium
CGGGGGACACACCCGACGCGAGTGGCCAGCAGATGGCCGAGAATGAACCCATCGACGCCTGACTTGTAGGCGTGATTCGCCGCCAGGACAAACGACCCCGTTGGCAGGTGTTCGACCCCTTCCACGTCAATCCACCGCAGGACATATTTTGTGAAGAGCACCTGCATCAACCGGATGGGCCACCCTTGCGCGCGGATGACTTCGGGTGCCCCGGCGAGTTCCCGTCGTAAGAAGAGCTGCATCGGAATGGCTACGGCCGCGAATCCCAGCGCCGCGTACCCGGCCGAACGCGCCAATTTACGCCATAAACTCTTGTCTGCGTTCGCTCTCATTTCCCCCCGCGATCAACACTATCACAGACCCTTCCCTAGGGGGATGGAAATGGCGAACGTCGATGGCACCGAAGAATCAACCGCCCTGGGATGGTCGGGAAGTATATGCGGCGGTTCTACCGTTGAGCTGGTAGGTTAGGGCGTGCGACGTGGTCGAGGATCGCTTCGGTGACTCAGAAGTTGTGACAGCGGAGGGCAAACTTCAGTAGCTTGAGCATTGCAGATCTCTCCTGCTGAGCCGAGATTCTTCCCGAAAGCTGCGCACGAACTTCGGGAGCTACATTTAATGATGCAGAACGCTTGGCCGAGGGGAAACGTTCCGCCGGGGAGGAGACTTAGTTGAGGGTGCGTTTCATATGGAAAACGCAGGTGTATCCCCTGAACTTCGATGTGTCAATGGTGTTACCCTTCTCTAATAAGGGGCGCTCCCCCTTAACCCCACATTCCATAGGAGGTCTATCAATGAAGATACCCGCATCACGCTGGTCATCCTCGGCCGTTCTCTGTTTCGCACTGGCCCTTCCGAGTTTCGCGCAGCTTGCCAGCAACACGTCGATCGTCGGCAACGTGGCCGACGGCACTGGCGCTTCCATCGCGGCGGCTCAAGTAACCGCCCGCAACCAAGGCACCGGAGAATCCTTTACGGCCACCTCCAACGATTCCGGCAACTACGAGTTCCAGTTTCTGAAAGCGGGCGCTTATACCGTCACCGTTCAGAAAACCGGCTTCTCCACGGCTGCCACCAAAGACATTAACCTCTCCGCCAACCAGACTGTTCGTTCGGACTTTGCTCTCAAGGTCGGTTCTGTTGATACCCGCGTTGAAGTCACGGCTGACATCCCGCCGATTAAGACCGACGAAGCCTCGATGAATGAGGTGATCTCCACTAAGAGCACCGCCGAACTTCCGCTGAATGGACGCAATCCGATGCGTCTAGCGATCACGACGCCCGGCGTTATTCTGGGTGCACGCGGCACGAGTAATCCTGGTGGCGGCGAAGCTTACATTGGCGCTGGTTTGCGCGAAATTACCAATAGCATCTCGCTTGATGGGGTAAGCATTATGTCGAACCTGATCACGACCACGACGCTGCGTCCGTCGGTGGACGCGGTGCAGGAAGTGCAGGTGCAGACGGGGACCTATCCCGCTCAGTACGGCGGCTACCTCGGCGTACAGATCAATATGATTACCAAGGGCGGGTCCAACGCCTTTCACGGCGCGGCCTACGAGTTCCTTCGCAACGATAAGCTCGATGCGAAGCCGTTCTTCCTGCCGCAGGGCCGCAAGAAGCCCCCGCTGCGCCAGAACCAGTTCGGCGTCCAGTTCAACGGCCCGGTCGTGATCCCCAAACTCTATAACGGCAAGAACAAAACGTTCTTCATGTTCGGTTGGGAAGAGCTTCGCTCCGGCACCCAGGCCCCCGCTATCGCTAGCGTTTTCACTCCTTTGATGCGTCAGGGAAACTTCAGCGAAACCAGCGTG
>JANODS010001052.1:0-1138 GCA_031412835.1 Acidobacteriota bacterium
GTTGTGTGTGTCCGTTCGACAGGTACGGGATTTTGACGCGGTAGTGATGACACTTACAGGCGGAAAGCCAAGTTGAGTGTCGTTGTGCCGTTTGGCTTGTTGCGAGCACCGAAATGCTTTTCACTGAGCGACCCGCGGCGAGATATTTGCCCCTCCGAACCAAATTGGTACGATATGGAGGTGGCATCAGACCAAGTCCTCCGGCGGGTTTTAAGCGGGACCGCCGATGCGGCCATTCGGTTTGAGGACTTGTGTCAATTGCTGGAAAGCTTGGGATTTGAGAAGCGTGTGAGGGGAAGTCATCATGTGTTCCGTAGAGCCGGCGTCGCTGCGAAGGTCAACCTGCAAAGATCAGGTGCGCAAGCAAAGCCGTATCAAGTCAAACAACTCCGATCAATGATACTCGAAGCAAAATTAGGTGGAGAATGACCAAGTACGAAGTGATTATCTATTGGAGTAAGGAAGACGATGCTTACATCGCGGAGGTCCCTCAACTCGCCGGATGCGCCGCGCACGGGGAGTCACAAGAGGAGGCTTTGCGCAATGCTCAAGATGCCGTTACTTTATGGATTGAGTGTGCGAAGGAATTTGGCGATCCGGTGCCCGAGCCGGTTGGCCGACGTCTGGTTTTTGCTTGAGAAGCTAGGCGTTGAGTTCGATGGCAGTGAAGGGGCCGAGGGGCGGGAGGGCGAGTACGGTTGCTTTTATTGCAGAGCGATTTGGCGCAGCACCGGCTAAGGATGAAAATGGGTCGGGCACCGGGCGATTTTGGCGGCGTTTGGTGGCATTGCGAGGCAATCTTGGGATTCGCCCCTCGACCGGGTACGGCACTGGAGAGCCCAGACGGCGATTAGGCTAGTTAGCGGCGACTAGCCGACGAGCTGTTTCCGCAGGTGGTCAACGACGGCGCAGTGTTCCTGCTGGGGGCTGAAGAGGATGATCTCGGCGTCCTTGGAAACGGCGACGGTATGGCCGGGGGGCCAGTAGAACAGATCGCCACCGAGGACGAGGTCTTTAGAGCCGTCCAAGTAGGTTACGGTGACCTCGCCTTCGATCAGATAGCCCCAATGGGGCGACTGACAGAGGTCGTCTTCGAGGCCCTTGAGCAGGGGCGCGATGTCGACACCGGCCGCGAGCG
>JANODS010001053.1:0-3290 GCA_031412835.1 Acidobacteriota bacterium
GCCCTGCGCCGCGCCCGAAAGCCCAGCCAGAATCTTCAGCATCGTCGTCTTCCCCGCCCCGTTCCGCCCAATTAGCGCCAAACACTCCCCGCCGTTCAGCGAAAAGCTAACGTCGTGCAAAGCCGGATAGTCCCCAAAATATTTGTAGACATGATCAACGGCCAGCACCGGTTCCGGCGGCATCTACTTGCGTGGCTCCGGGCGCTTCGGCTCCTGGGCCCTGTACAGCAGCACAAACCCGATGCCCATAATCGCAAACGTCAAACCCAAAATCCAATACAAACGGTCGTGGATCCGCGGGTTCACCTGACTAATCTTCGGCCCCTGACTCTCTTCCTCGCCACCGCCAGCGCCTCCAGTATTCAGCTCTCCCTGCCCGCTCAACTTCAAATCTACATCCTGCGTCGAAAGCTCAAAAATGCTCGCCTGCGTCCTAGGCTCTTTCCCTTTGTCCACGAGGCCCGCCCCGGTCACCGTCACCCCGTTCGGTGCCGCAATCATGCTCTGCTCGGCCTTCACCAGAAACTTTGTCTTGAAGCTTGTCGCGTCGGCCAGCGTGTACGAAAGGTCAATCCGCGTCTCGCCCGGCTTGATCGGAAAGTCGAGCTTATACACGTTCGGCGTGCCAGTCTTCTCCGCCGCCCGCCGAATCGGCACGCCTTGCGGAGCCGTGCAGTTAATCTCGATCTTCCCTTCCGGCTCCGAGGGCAATTGAAAACGCAGAGTTCCGTTCTTCTCATCGTTCCAGGTCGTCCGCCCTTCGTTGACGAAGAAGAAGGATTCTCGCACGGTCAACTTCCCGTTCTGCGGTTCCAGCAGCAGCATATGGTTTGACGCCTTGGCCGCCCCCGGCTGGGTGCTCGTGTTGAACACGTCCAGCTTGATTCCGCTCGTCGGCCGCCCCGGCGGCAGCATATGGTTATACGTCACCCCGTCGTACGCCGTCTGGATCATCCCCGGACCCGGCGGCAGTTGCTTGTCGATATTGAACGTGCCGTCCGCGCCCGACTTCACGCTTTCGAGCACCTCCGGTCCCGCCGACCCGCCCAGCTTGAACAACGTCACCGTCGCCCCGCCCTGCGGCTTCCCCGTCGTCTGGTTCAACACCTGACCATCCACGGCCAGCAGCGGAAGCGCCAGTAAAATGCGATATAGCAATTTCATGCGCCCGCCTCCATCGACTTCCCGCAAGCCCCGCAAAATTTCATTGCCTCTTTGAACCGCTTCGCGCAATGCGGACACACAAACTCCGCCACTTTCGGCTTGGCCGCCTTGGTCGTCGTCTGCACCCCCAGCTCCGCTTTCAGCACATCGGCATCGGCCAAAACCTTCGCCAGTTCCTTCTGCAAATCCAACTTCGTCCGAGCATAGTCCTCATCGGAAAGCTTGCCCAGACGAAGCTCAAATTGCAGGTCCCGAAGGTTCTCGTAAATGCGAGCCTTGGCTTCATCCACGTGACGGAAGGGAGAAAGAACCTCCGGTTCCGGCAAGCTGCCCGGCCGCACAATCAGGGTGTAAATTAGCGCACCCAATATCAGCAGCACCGTGATCGCGATAGTCATCTAGTCGAGCTTTGAAAATTCCTTATCAATCTGGTCCTGATACTTCCGGACCTCTTCGTCGGTCATCGCCGGTACCGCGTTCGGCTTCCGGTATCGGCGGAAAAACCAGCCGATCAACGCGAGGCCAACCCCGATCGCCACCACCGGCGTCGCCAGCGCCAAAACCCCAAATCCTTCATTCGGCGGTTCGGCCAACGCCTTTTTCCCTTCCCGCTTCACAAACTCGGCCACAATCGCCGCGTCTGCCCCGCCTTCCTTCTGCATCTTCGCAATCCGCTGCCGGGCCGGCAACGAGTAATGGCACTCCAGCATCTGGCACGTCGCCACCGTATTCTTACAAGCTCCGCACAGGCAGGCGAGCTTATCGCCCACCCGGCGGATCTCCGGAGTAACATACTGCGACGAGCTCTGCGCCAGGCAAAGCCCGGCCAGTAAGACGAACAAGACGCTATTTCGTGACGGGCGCATGCTTAGTGGAAACTCCTACCACTTCCGTTCGGGCGTACTGCATCTTGATCTTAGCCGGCACCAAACAAACCAGCGAGCCAAACAACAGGATCCAGTAGCCCAGCCAAATCCAGGACACGAGCGGAAACACATACGCCTGAATCGTCGGCGTCTGCGTAGCGCTCCCCATGCCGGCGAAGTTGATGTACAAATCCTCGTTCAACTGGCGCTTGATCGCCACCATCGAAACCGGCTGCTGGCTCTTCTCGTAAATTCGGCGCTCCGGGGTCAACGTCGTAAACGGCTTGCCATCAATGGTCGCCTCGATCACCGCATTCTGCCAAATGTAGTTCTCATTCTGACCGGTCTTAATGTCGGTCACCTTCAGTTCATAGCGGCCCAACGGGAACTTCTCCCCCACCTTGGCTTCCACGGTCGTGTCCTTGTTGAAGGCCGCCCCTGAGAAGCCAATGAACATCAGCACGATCCCCATATGGACGATGTAACCGCCGTACCGCCGCGTATTCCGGTGCGTCAGTTCGATCACGGCCGGGACAAAACCCAGCCCGTCTTTCTGCTTGATCGCCATCGTCCCTTTCCAGAACTCCGACACGATCGTCCAAGTTACAAAGGTGCAAAGGCCGAGCGACAGCAGCGCATAGAAATGAGACATGCCCATCGCGACGAGCATCCCGATGGTCGCCACCATCCCTACCGTCGGCCACAGGAAGTTCCGCTTCAGATTGTCCGGCGTACTCCGCCGCCAAGCCAACAACGGCCCCACGCCCGTCAGGAACAGCAGCGCTAACCCGATCGGCACGTTCACCCGATTGAACCAAGGCGCATCCACGCTGATCTTCTCGCCCGCAATCGCCTCACTGATCACTGGGAACAAAGTGCCCCACAGAATCGCAAAGCAGCTCGCCAGCAGAATCAGGTTATTGAACAGGAAGCTGGACTCACGGCTCACGACGCTTTCGAGCGGCGCTTCACTTTTCAGATAGTCCAGCCGATTCAAAATCAGCAAGATGGTGGTCGCAATCGTGATCGCCAAAAACCACACAAAATACGGCCCAATCGGCGACTGCGCAAAGGCATGAACCGAACTCACGATTCCGGACCGCGTCAGGAACGTCCCGAAGATGCAAAGGTAGAATGTGCTCGCGACCAGCACGAGATTCCAGACCTTCATCATCCCTTTCTTCTCCTGCATCGTCACCGAGTGCAGAAACGCTGTCGAGGTCAGCCACGGCAAAAAGCTCGCGTTCTCCACCGGGTCCC
>JANODS010001054.1:0-2141 GCA_031412835.1 Acidobacteriota bacterium
ACCTTCGACCTCACCGGCCTCCCCCCCACCCCCGAACAACTCGCCGCCTTCGTCGCCGACAATTCTCCCCAAGCCTTCGCCCACGTCGTCGACCGCCTCCTGGCCAGCACCCAATACGGCGAACGCTGGGCCCGCCCCTTGCTGTATGACGACCTCTACTCCGACGGCCTACAAGGTGCCAGCTCCGTCACCACCTACCCCCCCGACTTCCGCTACCGCGACAGCGTCGTCACCGCCCTCAACTCCGACCTCCCCTACCCCCAATTCGTCCGCGCCCAACTCGCCGCCGATCAACTTCCTAACAACACAAACCTCCTCCCCGCCCTAGGCTTCCAAGCCCTCGGCATATCCGCCAACGACCAACTCGACGTCTCCACCCGAACCTTCCTCGGCCTCACCGTCGCCTGCGCCCAATGCCACGATCATAAATACGATCCCATTCCCACCAAGGATTACTACTCCCTCCTCGGCGTCTTCAAAAGCAGCAAATCTCACGAAGTCCCCCTCGCCGAAGCCGCCGCCGTCAAGGCCTACAAGGAACATCAAAAACGCATCGACGACGCCAAATTCGCCCTCGAACGCTTCGTCCACGTCCAGTCCGCCGACCTCTCCGAAATCCTTTCCCGCCAGACTGAAAAATACCTGACCGCCAAATCCCCCGACGGCCTCGACCCCGAAATCTACGCCCGCTGGAAGGCCTACCTCGCCGGCCCCCTCAAAGACCATCCCTTTGACCCCCTGAAAGATCCCGCCGCCTTCCAAGCCCTCGTCACCCGCATCTTCGCCGACCGCCGCGGCATGGAGGAACGCAACTACGTAAAACTCGGCGGCATTAAAGGCCTCCGCGACGAATCCACCCGCCAATGGACCAACCTCGAGTCACTACCAATCCTCGAATACTACCTCTGGCGCGACCTCGCCTCCGACCCCTATTCAAAGGATTTCCTCGACTTCAAAGGCGGCATCTACTACTTCGGCGAAAAGGATATCGACCGCTGGCTCGCCCCCGCCTGGAAGGCCGAACACGACCGCCTCCGCCAAGACCTCAAGCACCTCAAAGAGACCCTGCCCCCGCAGTATCCCTTCCTCCACACCATCACCGATACCGACAAACCCGCCAACACGAAAGTCGCCATCCGCGGCGACGAACAGAACCTCGGCGAAGAGGTCCCCCGGCATTTCCTCCATGCCCTCACCGACTCCAAACCCGCCCCCTTCTCGCAAGGAAGCGGCCGCCTCGAATTAGCCGAAGCCATCGTCAACCACCCGCTCACCGCCCGCGTCTTCGTCAACCGCCTCTGGCAGGGCCACTTCGGCGCCGGCATCGTCCGCAGTGCCTCCAACTTCGGCCAACTCGGCGAACGCCCAACGCATCCCGCCCTCCTCGACGCCCTCGCCGCCGAGTTCGTCGCCGACGGCTGGTCCCTCAAGCGGCTCCACCGCCGCCTGCTACTCTCCAGCGCCTACCAACAAGCCAGTACCCCGTCAGAGTCCAACACCCGGAAGGACCCCGAAAACAAACTCCTCTGGCGCGCCAACTTCGTCCCCCGCCTCGACGCGGAATCCCTCCGCGACGCCATCCTCTCCGCCTCCGGCCACCTCGATCTCACCCCCGGCGGCCCCGCCCAGCCCCTCACCGACGATTTCCACCGTCGAACCCTCTACGGCTACGTCGGCCGCACCAAGCCAGACCCCAGCCTCACCCTCTTTGACTTCCCCAACCCCAACAACCCCACCGAAAAATAACCGTCACCCTCGGTCCTCTCCAACGCTTGTACTTCCTCAACAACTCCTTCGTCGCCAAACAAGCCGAGGCCTTCGCCCAGCTCCTCCACGGCGACGACCGCGAAAAAATCCGCCAAGCCTACGAGCGTCTCTACCTCCGCGCCCCCCGCCCGGACGAGACCGACATGGGCCTGGCCTTCTTAAAACAAAGCAGCTCCTGGGCCCAATACGCCCAAGTATTGCTGGCCTCCAGCGAATTCACGGCGGTAAATTAAAGCCATGTTGAGACGAGACGTATTACGCGGCATCGGCGGCAGCCTCGGCCTGCTCGGCCTTGCGGAAACCGCCGCGGCCGGCCCCCACTTCGCGCCAAAAGCCAAGCGGGTGATTTTCCTTTTCCTGAACGGGGGAATGTC
>JANODS010001055.1:0-5158 GCA_031412835.1 Acidobacteriota bacterium
CCTCCCTTGGCGCAGTTCACCGCGCACTCCCGCGTGTGCGAAGCTAGGTCCTTCCCCTTGCACATCACGTCCACCACCGTCCCGGTCCAGGTCTCCGCAGATGCCAAACCAGCCATCGTCAAGAATCCAAAGAAGATTTTCATGCCTGAATCATAGCCGATCTGAGTACTAAGAGTCTTCTCCTAGTGGCTAATGTTCCGGCCAGTAACGCCGATAACAGAAACATGCACCCGAACGCATTCTTCAACGTCTATGTAGTGACGGCCACTTTCTGCGTCGTGGTCCTTTTGCTTCGCACGTATCGCAAACAAGCCAAAACCCGACGGGTCAGGCGCATCGAAACGAGACTCATCGGCTAGTAGAAGATTCTTATTGATGCCCGAGCCTCCGGGAGTTTATACTCATCTTTTCGTGGGTACCTTTCCACAACTCGGAACTCGGCTCTCTGCGCCGAACAAAGATCTCACCGATCCTCTCGCGCCCCGACGCGAGGCAGCGCTGTTCTACGGTCTCTTCCTTCGCGGCCATTCTATCGATTCACTTCGGCGTGATATCGACGTCCCCGTCCTGCTCCACAAAAAGTGGACCAACGGCAACCAGTACGAAGGCAACTTCCGGGACAACCTGCGGCAGCTTTACGATTACCGCAAACAGGTTCTTGCCATTTTCGATGAACTGGTTTTGAACGAGCGCGGCCGCACCAGAATACAATAGGGAATGCGGTTACCCGTTTACCAAGTGGACGCGTTTAGCTCGCGGTTGTTCGGCGGAAACCCCGCCGCCATCTGCCCCTTAGAAAATTGGCTCCCGGACGGGTTGCTCCAGTCGATCGCCGCCGAGAATAACCTCGCCGAGACCGCGTACTTTGTTAAAGAGGCCGACGGCTATCGCCTCCGCTGGTTCACCCCCGCCATCGAGATGGACCTATGCGGCCATGCCACTCTGGCCGCTGCCTACGTGCTCTTTGCTTGCCTTGGGCTGGCTGGAGACTCGGTAGTTTTCCATTCGCGCAGCGGACCGCTGACGGTCACTCGGGACGGCGATCTCTACACCTTGGACTTCCCTTCCCGGCCTCCGCAGGCGACGCCGGACTTGGGCCGCGTTGCGGCGGCCCTCGGTGCCCATCCGCAGGCTATTCTCGCGGCCCGAGACCTGTTCTGCGTCTTCGGCTCAGAGGCCGAAGTCGCGGCGCTCAAGCCGGACATGAAGGCAGTTGCGGGCCTGGCGCATAAGGCCGTGATTGTTACCGCCCCCGGTGACCAGTGTGACTTCGTCTCCCGCTTTTTCGCCCCGGCGCTCGGCATCGACGAGGATCCCGTCACCGGCTCCGCCCATTGCACCCTAACGCCCTACTGGGCCGAGCGCCTCGGAAAAACGACCATGACCGCCCGCCAGATCTCCGCGCGCGGAGGAGACCTCACCGTCGAACAAGTCGGCGACCGCGTCAAGATGAGCGGCCATGCGGTTCTTTACTTGGAAGGCTTCGCCAACGTGGCGATGTAGTTTTTCCAGCTTCCCAGGTGGGTGATCTCCTGGCCTCCTTCAACGGCGAAGGGCTCGCAAAGAAAGCCCTGTACAGTTGACCCGTCGGCCAGAGTTAAAGTCCCGATCGACAGCGGGGCCGGGACCAGGGCGACAAAGCTACCGTAATGCTCAAGCGGCATCGCCCAGATCTCCACCTCGATCCCGGTCCCGACTCCGCTGCCGGCGCGGACGAGACCCGGCTTGGCGGGCTTCGTCCCCGGTAGCGCGTAGAACTTGTAGTGCATCGCCGTCCGCGTCGTCCGCATCAGCTTGGCGCCACGGTCGGTCAACTGGCTGTTAAGCGGCATGCCGCTCAGATGCGCTCCGACTACCGCCACCAGCGTACACCCCGGGGGTACCGGGGAAGCCGTCATCGGCGGCGTAGCGCTCAGGGTGGCCATCGTACCGCCTAAGTGCTTGCCTTGCGAGCGGTGGAGACGGTCGGCCATCTGCAGCAGGCCGCTCTCGCAGAAGGCCGGAGCCATCAGCGTAACGCCGAAGGGCAACCCGTTGCCGCGGAAGCCGGCGGGCAGGGCGACGGCGCTGAGGTCGAGGAGGTTGACGAAATTCGTGTAGTAGCCCAGAGAGGTGTTCAGCTTGAAGGGATCCGCCTCGACGGCAGAGATCTTGTAGGTGGTGCCCGTTGTCGGCAGGAGCATCACGTCCATCTTCTTCCATTCGGCTTCGGTCCGCCGGCGCAGCGCGGCCAGCTTGTACTCGGCTTCGAACTCGGCCTGTGCCGTATAGCGCGTGCCGCCTTGAATGATCTCCCGCACGACCGGGTGCATCGCCGCCGCGTTGGTGCTGATGAAAGCGGAGATCGCCGCGAGTCGCTCGCTGACCCACGGGCCGGAATACAGCAGGTCCGCGCTCTCGCGGAACCCGGCGTAGTCGATTTCGACTTTGGTCCCGCCTAACGACTCTAGGCGCGCGACGCTGCGCCAGTAGAGGGCTTCGGCCTCGGCATCGCCGAAGAACTGCAGGAGCTCCTTCCGCGGCACGCCGAAACGGAACGAACCCACGGCCCAGGGTTGCGCGGCGACGCGCGTGGGGCGGGAGTAGGAATCGGTCTCGTCAAAGCCGGCCACTACCTGCAGGACGGCGTGCGCATCGCCGCAGGTGAAGGCGAACACCGTTACGCAATCGAGCGTCCGGCAGGCGGGCACGACGCCGCTCGTGGGGACCACTCCCTTGGTAGCCTTCAATCCAATGAGGTTGTTGAACGCCGCGGGCACACGTCCGCTGCCGGCGGTATCGGTGCCCAGTGAGAACGAAACCATGCCTTTGCCGACCGCGACGGCCGAGCCTGAGCTGGAGCCGCCCGAGATGTAGGTCTCGTCGAAGACGCTGCTACAAGCCCCGTAGGGCGAGCGCGTGCCGACGAGGCCGGTTGCGAATTGGTCCAAGTTGGTTTTGCCCAGCAGCACGGCCCCGGCGTCGAGCAGGCGCTGGACCACGGTCGCCGTCTTCTCCGGGCGGTAGGCGTACTGCGGGCAGCCGGCGGTGGTCACCCAGCCGGCGACGTCGATGTTGTCCTTAACCGCAAAGGGAATGCCGGACAGGGGCTTCGCCGGATCGAACTCCGGCACTTCGGCGCCTTCGGCCATCGAGATCCAAACGGGCCGCCCGCCGCCCGCGCGGCGGCGGGCTTCGGCGATCACCTGAGCCGGGGTAAAGGTCTTCGCGAGGTAGCCGCTGCGCAGCGTGTGCAGGTCAAAACTCAACTCATTCAGCATCCGGAGACTCCTCTACGATTATCAATGCCTGCCCAGCCTGCACCACGCCACCCTTGCTCACGAGGACCTTGCGGACGATGCCGGAGACCGGCGAACAGACCGCCACCTCCATCTTCATCGCTTCGAGAATCACCAACCGCTCCCCTTCGCTCACCGGCTGCCCCGCCGCTACATCCACGCTCCAAACGCTAGCCGTTGTCGGCGCGCGCAACGCTCGGCAGCCGGGCGGGACTTCAAGATCAGCCACGGGCGGCGCTTCCTCAAAAACCTCCGACGCGACCAAGTTTCCCCAACGCTCGCGCTCGGCTTCAAACGCCGCCTGTTGCTTCTGCTTGAACTCGACCGAGCCAGGGGGAGGCGGGGTAAGCCGGAACGTCGTCGGCTCGATCTTTACGGGGAAGCGGCCGAGCGGGAAGTCCTTGCGGTATTCGAGCAACTCGTCGGCGCCGACGGGGTAGAAGCGGATCTGGTCGAAGCCGCGGAGCAGCCAGGGCTTGCCGGCTTCGAAGGCGTCGGTCGCCTTGTAGGTGTTCCACATCTGGATGGTGCGGCCGACGAACTGATAGCCGCCCGGACCTTCCATGCCGTAGACGCAGAGGTAAGCGCCGCCAATGCCGACAGCGTTCTCCGGGGTCCAGGTGCGGGCCGGGTTGTACTTGGTGGTCACGAGGCGGTGGCGCGGGTCAGTGGGCGTGGCGACCGGGGCGCCGAGATAAACGTCGCCGAGGCCGAGCACGAGATAGCTTGCATCGAAGACGATGCGTTTGACGTCCTCCACCGAGTCGAGGCCGTTGATGCGGCGGATAAACTCGATGTTCGACGGGCACCAGGGTGCATCGGGGCGCACGCTCTGCATGTACTTTTGGATCGCGAGCAGGGTCTGGGGATCTTCCCAGCTCAGGGGCAGGTGGACGATGCGGGAGGGGACTTCGGTTTCGGTGCGGTCCCCGGCCAGCGCCAGAATATCGAGCAGTTCGGCGCGGGCGAGCACGCGGCTATCGTAGTGGACTTGGAGAGTACGGATGCCCGGGGTGATGTCGATGACGCCCGGCACCTGCCGCTTGGTCAACCAATGGGCCAGCGCCTGGACGCGGAAGCGGAGCTTCATGTCGAGCACGGGTTCGCCGAATTCGACGAGGAGGTATTTGTCACCCGCGGTGCGGTAGAGCGTGTCGCCTTCGGCCTTTACGATTGCCGCTTCGGTCGCGTCCTCGGCGAACAGCTCCGGCAGCTTGGAGAGGTTGGCGACGGCGCGGTCGAGCTCCCACTCCAGTTGCACCGCTTGCTGGTTCGTCATCCGTTGAAAGCGAACCGTATCGCCGGCCTTCAATTGGCCCATCTTCCACAGTTCCGCGGCGACAATGGTCGCCGGGCAGACGAAGCCGCCGAGGCTGGGACCGTCGGGCCCGAGGATGATGGGCATGTCGCCCGTGAAGTCGACGGTGCCGATGGCATAGGCGTTGTCATGTACGTTCGAAGGGTGCAGGCCGGCCTCGCCGCCGTCTTTGCGGGCCCATTCGGGCTTGGGGCCGATGAGGCGGACGCCGGTGCGGTCGGAGTTGTAATGCACCTTCCAATCGGTGGCGAAGAACATGGCGATGTCGGCGTCGGTCATGTAGTCCGGCGCGCCGTAGGGCCCGTAGAGGACGCCGATCTGCCAATGATTGCCGTAGGTGGGGGGGAAGGCAAACGGCTCCGCGGTGCCGGAGACCATGTCGTCGACGTCGAGGACGTCGCCAGCGCGGAGGACGCGGCCGCCGTGGCCGCCGAATTTGCCGAGGATAAAGGTGGATTTAGAGCCGAGGTAAAGCGGCACGTCAAGGCCGCCACGGACGGCGAGATAGGCGCGTGCGCCCGGACCTTTCACGGCATTGAGGGTGATAGTGTCGCCTGCATTG
>JANODS010001056.1:0-2681 GCA_031412835.1 Acidobacteriota bacterium
AAGTGGGTGGCGACGAAGGCGCTGGAGGCCAAGCCGTTGGCGGCGAGGGCGGAGCCGGCGTTGAAGCCGAACCAACCGAACCACAGGAGGCAGGCGCCGATGAAGCTGAGCACCAGGCTATGAGGCCGCATGGCTTCCTTCGGATAGCCGAGGCGCTTGCCCATAACGACCGCGCAGATCAGAGCCGAGACACCGGAGGTGATGTGGACCACCGTGCCGCCCGCGAAATCGAGACAGGGGACGGTGCCGCCGAGGAACGCGTTCAACATTCCGCCCTTGCCCCATACCATGTGAGCCATGGGGTAATAAATCAGCAGACTCCAGAGAATCGTGAAGAGAACCATCGCGCTGAACTTCATCCGCTCGGCGAACGCGCCGGTGATGAGAGCCGGGGTGATGATCGCGAACATCATCTGGAACGCCATCCACGTGAGGTGAGGAATTGTTGCCGCATAGTCGGTGTTGGGCTCCATGCCGACGCCGTTCATCAGGGCGAAACGCATGTCGCCGATGAAGGCGTTGCCATCGCCGAACGAGAGCGAGTAGCCGAAGAGGGCCCACATAATGGTGGCGATCACCATCAGGATGAAGCTTTGCATCATCGTGCCCAATACGTTCTTCTTGCGGACCAGCCCGCCGTAGAACAGCGCGAGGCCAGGGCCTGTCATCAGCAACACGAGTGCGCAGCTAGCGAGCATCCAGGCGTTATCGCCCGCGGTCTGCGCGGCTGCAATCTTGGGCACAAGGTCTGCCACAGTAGGCGGCGCGGCGGGCGGCGCCTGGGCTAGCAGCGAGATCGCTCCTAGCGTGGCAAGAGAACTTGCGGAGAGAATCTTTTTCATAAACACCTCAGGTGGAGTGGAGAGTGTGAGAAGTCATGCGGACGGGGCAGACTTGCGACAATGCTTTGCTTGTCATCATGCTACTTCTGAATCCCGATGGGAATTCGAACATTTCTATTCAGCCGATTGAAATTATCTATTGGCTATTGCAATCCAGTGTTGGTTACTCTGCGATGGAACCTTGTCGTTCCACACTCACCCCTTTCACACTGGAGACCTTTCTCAATGAAGATTCCTCTGAATCTCGCGCTCGTGGCGTTGTCTGTGGCGAACATCGGCCTTCTCGCGCAAACCACTGCGCCCGCACCAGACCCCGCGCCCGCCGCACCGGCCCCCTGGACCGTGGGCGCCATCAAGATTAGCGGTCTCATCGACGGCTATTACAGCAGAAACTTTAATAATCCGGCCTCTGGCAACAACGTCCTTCGCAATTTCGACGTGAAAGCAAACCAGATGACGCTCAACATGACGAAGCTCACGTTCGAGCACGACGCTGACCCGATTGGGTTCAAACTCGACGTCGGCTTCGGCCGCGCCTGGGAAGTGTTTCACGCTACAGACCCGGCCAAGAGCGTAATTCAGTATATTCCGCAGGCCTACGTTAGCTTTAAGCCCAAGAACACTGGCGACCTGCAGATCGATTTCGGCAAATTCTATACCTCCGCCGGTGCCGAACTTACTGAAACTCACCTCGCCTGGAACTACTCTCGCGGCTATCTTTACGCAAACGGCCCCTATTATCACATGGGCCTCCGTGTCACCAAGCCGTTGACGAAGTCCTTCACGGCCGGCTTCCAGCTTGTCAATGGCTGGAACAACGTCGAAGACAACAACTCCGGCAAGACGCTCGGCTTCACCACCGCCTGGACCGGCAAGAAAGTGTCCTGGTACAACAACTACTACACCGGCCCGGAAAAGAATGGCACCAACAAAGGCTTCCGAAACTTCTTCGACACCGTTTTGAACATCAACCCGAACGACATGACGAGCATGTACGTCAACTTCGATTACGGGGCTGACAAGCGCCTGAGCGGCGGCCAGAGCACCTGGGTTGCGATTGGCATCGCCTCGAAGTTCCAGGTCAGCAAGACGGTCGCCATTACCCCGCGCTACGAGCATTACAACGACCGCGACGGGTTCATCACCGGAACCGCGCAAAAGTTGAACACGTTCACAATGACCGGCGAATACAAGTGGACCAAAGGCCTGCTGAGCCGGTTGGAATATCGGCGGGACTGGTCGAACCAGGCCTTCTTTGATCGGGGCAACCAGAACGCGAGCGCCAAGGCTCAGTCGACCGTTTTGATCGGTCTGGTCGCGTTTTTTGGTCAATAACTAACCACCCTAACTGCAAGATTCCTCGGGAGCGCTAGAATAGCCTTTCGAGGAATTTTGCATGAACCGTCGACTTTTCACTCTTTCCGCCGTTGCTGCCACCGGTGCCACCTTTGCCCAGAAGGGCAAGATCTCTCTCCCGGCACCGTACGCCTCCCCTTCCTCCAATAATCGGCCTCAGGTCGTCGCCAAACCGGACGGTGCCCAGCTCAAGCTGCCCGCCGGTTTTTCGATTGAGGAGTACTCCAGCGGCTATGCGCGGCCTCGGTTTATGCTGCAGGGGGCAAGTGGCGAGATCCTGATCTCCGATACGGCAAACTCCCCGAACGGGGCCGTCTATGCCATGACCAACAACGGCAAGGACAAGAAGAAACTGCTCGAAAGCCTTGATCGGCCCTACGGCATGGCGTTCTACAAGGACTGGCTATACGTCGGCGAACCGACCTCCATCAAGCGTTACAAGTACGACTCGAAAGCGATGACCGTCGGCAAGGGCGAAGAGGT
>JANODS010001057.1:0-1169 GCA_031412835.1 Acidobacteriota bacterium
TCAACGAATGCGCCTTCGACGACACCCGCTCCACCGGATCCGTCGCCCCCGCCTCCCCCGCCGTCGCCGACGCCCCCACAATCCGCGCCATGCTCGATCCCGCGCTAAACCCCGCAAACGTCACCCGCTCCGGGTCAATCCCGAACTCCTTCGCCCGGCTCTTCACCAACCGAATCGCCCGATTCCCGTCCGCCGCCCGCGCTTTGTCGTCGTACCGCGGATTTAGCCGATACGTCAGCACAAACGCCGTCGTCCCCCAATCGTTGAACTTCTCCGCCACGTCTATTCCTTCCAGGTTGTACATCAGCATGATGTTCGACCCCCCCGGCGCAATCACCACCGCCGACCCGTTCGGCTTCCCCAAAGGCTTAAAAACCGTTAAAAACGGCGCATCCAACGGCCCCGTCCCCACCGCGAACGGCACCTTCCCCGTCTCCCACAACGGAATGTTGTAGTTCGGCTCAGCGCCCTGCAAGACCGGCAGACAAGCTGCCACCAGAATCAAATTTCGGAGAAACATCGCTTCGGAGGATATCATGAATCCTTCATGCGCTCTCTTTACGTTCAGGTCCTCCTCGCCATCGCCGTCGGCTGCGCCCTCGGCTACCTCGCCCCCGAAACCGGTGCCGCGATGAAGCCTCTCGGTGACGGCTTCATCAAGCTCATTAAGATGGTCATCGCCCCCATCATCTTCACCACCGTCGTCCTCGGCATCGCCGGTAGTGAAGATCTCAAACGCGTCGGCCGCACTGGTGGCCTCGCCCTCCTCTACTTCGAAGTCGTTTCGACCATCGCCCTCGTCGTCGGCCTCGTCGTCGTTAACACCGTCCAACCCGGCACCGGCATGAACATCGACGTCAAAACCCTCAACGCCGCCTCCGTCGCCGAATACGCTAAACCGGGCAAGATGGGTTCAACCCAAGACTTCCTCCTCCACGTCATCCCCACCACCTTCGTCGATGCCTTCGCCAAAGGTGAAATCCTCCAAGTCCTCTTCCTCGCCCTCGTCTTCGGCATCGCCCTGCAACGCATCGGTGGCCGAGAATCCATCGTCTTCAAAATCGTCGAACAGACCAGCGAACTGTTCTTCGGCATCGTAAAAATCATCATGTACGCCGCCCCCGTCGGAGCCTTCGGCGCCATGGCCTTCACCGTCGGCGCCTACGGCC
>JANODS010001058.1:0-1118 GCA_031412835.1 Acidobacteriota bacterium
CATTCGAGCATCAGTACCCCCTGCGCGTCACGGCGTATCGGCGGCGGATCGACAGCGGTGGCCCGGGTAAGCAGCGCGGTGGAGAAGGCGTTATCCGTGAACTGGAGTTCCTTACCAACGCTGAAGTTACCGTGCTCTCCGATCGACGCGTGCGGGGCCCGTACGGTCTGGCTGGGGGCAGCGCCGGCGCGGTCGGGCGGAACACGCTAAACGCCCGTCGAATCCCCGCCAAAACCCGCTTTGCCGTCAGCAGCGGCGACCGACTGCGAATCGAAACGCCTGGCGGCGGCGGTTGGGGCTCCCCGTCCGCTATCATGAAGGGACCTTCTGGGAGCTAGCCCTTGTCCGCGAACATCGATTCGACCAAACCGCCAACCACAAAAAAGAACCAGTTCAAAGCCAACATCATGGTTGGGGGTTGTACCATTCTTGGTGCCGCCGCCCAAATGCTGATCAAGAGCGGCTTAGGCCAACTGCCCCTCACTCCCAGTGCCGCCACGGCCGACTCGGGCCAGTGGATCGCCTTTGCACTCGGCATTATCATGAATGTTCCCTTCATGGTCGGCCTATCGTGCTACGGCCTCTCCACCGGCCTGCTCGTCCTCGCCCTTCGGTACGGCGAACTCTCCGTTCTGTATCCGATCATCGCACTCACCTACGTCTGGGTCTCCATTCTGTCCGTCTTCCTACTCGGCGAGACCATGAATCCGTATAAGATTGCAGGGCTGGCCGTAATTGTCCTTGGGGTTACCGTGCTCGGTCGCACTCCTTCTCAATCGCCTTCATGAAGACTCCGCTGACTTCAATTCTCCTCGTCCTGCTGGCCTCCTTCGTGGGGTCGTTCGGAGCCGTGTTCCTCAAGGCGGGGGCCGATAAATTGGAACGAAACCTGATGCGCATCCTGCTCAACTGGCGCTTGCTCGTGGGAATTGGCTTCTACTTGACTTCGTTCGTGATCTACACGATGGGCATTCGAAACGGCGAGTTGACTATCCTTTATCCTATGGTTTCCATGGGCTATCTCTGGACGCTACTCTGGGCGCGCATGATTTTCCAGGAGCCGTTCACGCGCAACAAAGTTGCCAGCATCGGGCTGATCCTGGGCGGCATCGTCATCC
>JANODS010001059.1:0-5142 GCA_031412835.1 Acidobacteriota bacterium
CATCGAAGTCGCCATCGCCCTCGGCTGCGACTACGTCGAACTCGACGTCCGCACCACCCGCGACGGACAGTTCATCCTTCGCCACGATGCCACGATCGAAGGCCGTGCCATCGCCGACCTCACCCTCGCCCAGCTCGGCACCCCGCTTGGCACCTTCGACCAAGCCCTCGCCCTCCTCCGCGGCCGCTGCGGCGTCTATGTCGACGCCAAACAAATCGCCGCCCCCGCCCTCCTCGACGCCCTCCGCCGCCACGACATGCTCGCCCACGCCGTCGTCTATGGCCGTCTCCCTCTCCTCGCCGAACTCACCGCCGCCGGCCATCCCGAACTTGCCATGCCCGAAGCTGTCTCCGCCGCTGCTCTCGCCCAAACTCTCAAAACGCTTCAACCCAAAGTCATCGCCTTCGACCGCAACGATTTCCACGACGACATCATCGCCTTCGCCCGCCAAGCCAAAAAAGGCATCTTCGTCGACCGCCTCGGCCCCGACGACAACCCCGCCGCGTGGGCAGACGCCATCCGGCGAGGAGCCACCGGCATCCAAACCGACCGCCCTGCCGAACTCATCGCCGCGCTAAAACGCTAGACTCATCCGAACCGGCCTTCGATGTAGTCACCCGTGCGTCGATCCCGCGGATTGGAAAACAGTGCTTCCGTAGCACCAGACTCCACCACTTCGCCGAGCAGCATGAAGAAACAATCCTGGCTAATGCGGCGGGCTTGCGCCATGCTATGCGTCACGATGACGATGGAATAATGGGCCACCAGCCGACGCAGCAGATCTTCTATCGCCAGCGTCGCTTTGGCATCGAGCGCCGAACAAGGTTCGTCGAGCAGGATGATTTCCGGCTTCAGCGGAAGCAGGCGAGCAATACAAAGCCGCTGCTGCTGTTCGAGCGGCAGACCGGTAGCGACTTCGTCCAGACGATAACGCAAGTCCTCCCATAGACCAACTTCGATCAAGGCCTGCTCCACGGCAGCGGCGACCGCGGAATTCGATTCCATCTCCGGTGGCTGATGAACCCGAAGCCCAAAAGCGACGTTCTCGAAAATCGAGATCGGCAGTGGATTCGGTCGTTGAAACACCATCCCGACAGCCCGCCGCAGTGCGACCAACGAAACGTCGGGAGAGTGAATATCTTCGTCGAGAATACGAATGGAACCGGTGATCCGGACCGAGGAATCACGCTCGCTAATTCGGTTGAACGAGCGAAGCAGCGTCGACTTGCCACAGCCAGACGGGCCGATCAGCCCCGTGATTCGCCGAGGACGGATCTGAATGGTGACGTCGCGAAGCGCTTGAAATTCGCCGTACCAAAGGTTCAGCCGATCGGTCTCAATGCAGCTCATCCGAACGCTCCACGGACATAGTCAAACGTAAGGGAGTTGGCGGGGTGGTCAGAGAAGACCTGCTCCGTCGAGCCGTGTTCGATGATCGCACCGTTCCAAAGAAACAGCGTTTCGTCGCTCAAACGCCGGGCCTGTTGGATGAGATTGGTCACCAGCACAATCGTGATTCGAGACTTGAGTTCGCGCAGCACCTCTTCAATCCGCATGGTCGTCACCGGGTCAATGGCAATCGAAAACTCGTCCAGACAAAGAATCGTCGGGCTATGCGACAATGCGCGGGCAATGGTTAACCGCTGCTGCTGGCCCCCCGAAAGCCGGGTGCCCAGTTGGTCGAGACGGTCTTTCACTTCGTCCCAAAGGGCAGCCTGCCGGAGACACGTTTCAACCAGCGGATCGAGATCGGCTTTCTGACGGATGCCCGCCAAACGGGGAGCAAACGCGACGTTGTCGTAGATTGTCAACGGCAATCCAACGGGCAACGGCGCCACCATGCCCACCTTACGGCGAAGGTCGTGGACATGAGGAGTCGTCAACACCTCCTCGCCGTCGATCATCACGCTGCCGGAGAGTTGGGCGGCCGGAGTGAAGTCAATCGTGCGATTGAGAATCCGAAGCAACGAGCTTTTCCCCGACTGGGCAGGCCCAATAATGGCGAAAATCGAATTGCGGGGAACGACCAACGAAATGCGGTCAAGGGTCGGCTGCGCACCGTAATGCAGCGTCAGATCCTTAATCGTGATCGCCGCGTCTACCATTTCTTGTGATTCCGCAAGTAAATCCGCAACGCGATGGAAATCGCGTTCACGCCCAGCACCGTGCCCACCAGCACCACCGCGATCGCATACGGCAGTGCGTCCGGTACGTTGGGAACCTGCGTCGAAACCGTGAAGAGGTGGACCGATAGCGCCATGCATTGATCAAGTAGGTTATAAGCGAACAAATCGCCGCTCGGGATCGATTTGTAGAAGACGGCACCCGTGAACAACACCGGTGCCGTCTCGCCGGCGGTACGAGAAACCATCAGAATGATCCCCGTCAGAATGCCCGGCAAGGCGTTGGGCAGTACGATGTAGCGGGTCGTCTGCCAGCGGGTAGCTCCGAGGTTCCAAGACGCTTCGCGGAAAGAACGGGGAACGGCCTTGAGCGCTTCGGTCGTGCTGGCAATCACAACCGGCAGGGTCATGATCGCCAACGTGAGAGACGCCGCCAGAATGGACCGGCCGATGCCGGCGAAGGCCACAAAAGCACCCAGCCCGAAGAGAGCGTGAACAATGCTGGGCACCCCGGCAAGATTGATCACGGCTAGGCCGACGACGCGCGAGAACAAGCTCTCCCGCGCATACTCATTCAGATAAACGGCCGCCAATACCCCGACTGGCGTCGCCACCGCGAGCGAGGTACCCACGAGATAAAGGGTCCCCAGCAGCGCTGGCCAAAGGCCGCCCCCACGCATCCCATCCACAGGGGATTGCACCAAAAACTTCCACGAAAGCAACGGAGCAGCCTGCCACACGAGGTAGATGAGAATGGCGACGAGCGGAAGCAGGCTGATCAAAAGCGCGCCACCCAACAGGAGCCTCGCAACGCGCTCGACTCGGTGACGGCGGGCTATGGCCGGCGTTAAACGAAAACGGGGGACCGGCGGGAGTGGCGCTAAAGCGGGTGTCATCGACTGGTACTCCGGCGGCGGCCCCGAACCAGGAAGTCGGCCGCAAGGTTGAAGACGGAAGTAAAAACGAGCAGGTAGATGCCTAGGGCGAACAGCAGACGATAGTGCTCGGAACCAACCGGGGCTTCGCCCAGCTCGGCAGCAATGGTCGCGGTCAGAGTGCGAACCGAATCGAGGACACTCGAAGGAATGCGGACGCTGTGGCCGGTCGCCATCAACACCGCCATGGTCTCGCCCACCGACCGGCCAACACCCAGCAGCACCGCTGCCAGCAAGCCCGGCCGGGCCGCGGGAAGCAGAACGCGATAGACCAATTGCCACCGGGTCGCACCCAACGCTAGACCAGCCTCTCGATACGAGTCCGGAACAGCCTTCAGAGCGTCTTCGCCAAGAGAGGCAATGATCGGTATGCTCATCAACGCCAGCAGCAGCCCCCCGTTCAGAATGTTCAACCCGATCGGCGTACCCGTCGCCGCAATGATGAGTGGGTTCATCACCATCAGTCCGATGAAACCCCAGACCACCGACGGAATAGCAGCCAGAATTTCAATCGCAACTTTTAACGATTCGCGCGACCGAACCGGACAAAACTCAGAAAGAAAGATCGCCGACCCGAGGCCCAACGGAATGCCGAGCAGCATCGAAAACGCCGTCACGCAAAAGGTGCCCACTAACAGCGCCAGGGTCCCATAGGCCGAACCGCTCGGCGCGGTCGGGTTCCATTCGGTCCGAAACAAAAAATGCGATAGATCGAAATGGCCAGACGGCAACAATCCATAGGCTTCTCGGAAGACAAAGAAAAAAATGCCGAACACGATGACCACCGCGCTGACGCCACAAAGGCGGACGACCTGTTCAATCACAATCTCCGGCAGTCGAGCCCAAAAGTTGCGCCGAACCGGCTTCATGAGCGCGGACTCGCGGGTACGAAGCCCGCCCGGACGACGACCTCTTGACCCGCCGATGACAGTGTCCAATCGAGATAGCGCTTCACGTCGCCCACTGGCGTGCCTAACGTGTAGACGTACAGTGGCCGCGAAATCGGATACAGCCCCGCCTCGGTGTTCTTCACCGTCGGCAGATACGCAGGCTGACCCGTAGCTCTGGAGACCGCCAGCATCTTCACCCGATCACTCGCGTAACCCATCCCAGAGTAGCCGATCGTGCCCACCGTTTCCCCGATCAACGACACGACTTCCTTGGAGCCGTTCAGGTCCCGCGTACCGAGGCGGAAACCGCGCGTAGGACCCAAAATCGCCCTCCGAAAGTATTGAAATGTCCCAGAGTTCGATTGGCGACTGATCAAAATGATCTCGTCCGAAGTCGAGTTCGGAAGCTGAACGCCGAGTTGGGACCACCGAGTGAAACGGCCATCGCGGCCATAGACCTCGGCAAGCTGCGGAAGAGATATTTCGTTCAGCGGGTTGTCACGATGGACGTACAAAGCCAAGGCATCGTGCCCCGTGATCCACTCCCGCGGCTCGCGGCCCCGCTTGCTCAAAGCCACCGCTCGCTCCTCGGGTTCAATCCGACGACTCGAGTTCGCGAGGTCCGCGGCGCCGTCGATCAATGCCGCGATGCCGGTGGCCGAACCGCCCCCCGAAACTTCAACGGAAGTACCCGGGTCGATCGTCGCATACGCCTCAGCCCACGCCTGCGCAAGGTTAACGACCGTGTCCGAGCCAGCGGACCGGATCACCGTCCGGATCGGCGAACGGGAACACGACAGCCCGGCCAGGCCGGCAAGCCAGATGCGACGGGAGTGCACGAAACCAGGATTGCCGATCAGTAGGGGCATAGCGCCAATTCCGACTCTACCAGCACAGGATCTCACGTGCGTTACACAGCGATGTCAAATCAGTTAACCCCGCGCTCCAGAATAACCATTGAGCCGGGTTAAATTCCTGCCACAGTTATGTCCGGCCAAGGCCGAGCGACTCAAAACACCCACGATGCAGCTACTGCGGCTGCTTCCCTAATAAAATAAATCCAAAAGCAGAACTATATCGGTGGTCATTAGGTCCGTATTGTAGGAAAACGACCAGGAGAGCTTCCGCCGCTCACTTGTCACAACAAAGACCTTTCCGTCGCTCGCCATCACAACTGTCAAGCATTTTGCACGG
>JANODS010001060.1:0-2378 GCA_031412835.1 Acidobacteriota bacterium
CAACTGCCGACGCCGGAAGTCGACGCCAAACTTCACCGTATGCCGTCCGCGCAGATTCGTGAAATTCACGCCCGGATGGAAGGTGTTCTCAATCCGCTTAATCGGCAACGACCGCGTCTGCCCAATGCCCGAGTAACCGGCTGGGCTAAAGATCGGAATGCCGTCCGAGTTCGGACCCTGATTCGATCCCCGCACGCCAAGCTTCTCGCCCAACTGCGCCCCGGCTGCAGCGCCTTCCTGCAGGAAGTTCAGGTTGAAACGGTTGAAACCCATGCGCGCTTCCATTACGAAGGTCGGCTGAATCGTCCGCACCCAGTTCAACACCGAATGGTAGGCCTTCAACGCCGAGGCCCCGGCGAACGTATCTTCGTTGCCTAGGCTCACCGGCGAACTGATCCCCGCTAAAGTCACCGGCGCAAACGTCGATGGCCGCGTCGTGGTTGTATCCTGCCGCGAGAAACGCCCGAACACCATGTTCTTCTCGTTCCAGTTCCAATCCACGCGTAGGTCGCCTTGGTCCCACTGCTGCTTCTCGCCCGGGTTTGTCACCATGTTGTTCACCAGTCCGGCCCGCTGGGGCAACGGATAGGCGGCCACTAACTTCGCCATCACCGGGTCAAACCGGTTCAGCGGAATCTGCCGATTCGGGAACGGATCGCGCGTAAACCCTGACGCCGTACCCGGCGCTGGCCGCAACGTGTTCGGATCAAAAATATCCCGCACGCCACTAAAGTTGCCCACCCGGGTCTGCTCGGTAGGAACGGTGTTCACAAACGTCCGCTGCACGCTCCGCCGATAGCCTTCGTAGTTACCGAAGAAGAACAGTTTGTTCTTAATCACCGGCCCGCCCAAGCTCGCCCCAAACTGGTTCTGCCGCAGCACCGGCTTCACCGGGCTGAAGAAATTCCGCGCGTCGAATTTGTCGTTCCGCAGAAAGTCATACGCGCTGCCATGGAACTCATTCGAACCTGACTTGGAAATCACGTTCACCGTCGCCCCGGAATTCCGCCCTTGATCGGCGGTAAACAGGTTCGTCTGAATCTTGAACTCCCGCACCGCTTCCACCGACGGCCGCAGCACAATCGAGAGCGTCAGCCGTTCGTTGTTGTCAATCCCGTCCCATAAGAAGTTGTTCGAACCTTCCCGGTTGCCGTTCGCAAAAATCTCGCTGCCCGGCCGTAAGTCGTCTGGACGCGTGCTGCTCATAATTGTGCCTTTGGCGCCAAAGCCTACTCCGGTCACACCCGGTCCAAGCGTCGCAAGCTGCACGAAGTTTCGGCCATTCAATGGGAGTTCGGCCACTTGCCGCTGCTCTACCACTTGGCCGATCGACGAAGTATCGCTCTCAATCAGCGGCGTCGTTGCCTTCACCTCCACCGTCTCACTCACCGTACCGACTTCGAGCGCAATATCAAAACGCGCCGTCTGGTTCACTTCCAAAGTCAGGTCTTGAAAAACTTGCCGAAACCCAGCCTTCGACGCTGTAACTTTATATCGGCCCGGAGGCAACAGAGGCACGGTAAAAAAACCGTTCGCGTCGCTCTCCGCTTCACGCGCCACCTGTGTATCCTGGTTCTGCGCCACTACCTTGGCACCCGCAACTGCCGCGGACGACTTGTCCGTAATGGTGCCGGTAACCGACGAACTATTCTGTGCAAATGCCATGGCCGCCAGGCTCAGGCATAAGACAATAAAACGAATCATAAAGAAGCTCCCTGGCGCTCTGTAACGTGATTTTGACCGAGCGCGGCTTGGGACATCATATCGCCTTATAATGTCTTCATGTGGAAGCCGTTCCTTCTCGCCGCTGTCGCCCTTTCGCTCCTCGCCGCCTCGGTCAATCCAAAGGACGAAGCCTGGATCGGTGCCCGCCGTTCGTACTGGGCGTTCCAGCCCGTTGTCCGTCCCGCTGTCCCTAATCTCAGCCCGAATCCCATCGACGCCTTCCTCCTCGAACAACTCCAAGCAAAAGGCCTCTCGCCCTCCCCCCCGCTGGACAAAGCCCGGCTCGTCCGCCGCGTCACCCTCGATCTCACCGGCCTGCCGCCCACCGCGGCCGAAGTCCAACGCTTCGTCGCCGACCGTTCCCCCCAGGCCTACGAGCAGCTTGTGGAGCGCCTCCTCGCTTCGCCCGCCTACGGCGAACGCTGGGCCCTCCGCTGGCTCGATACCGTCCGCTACGCCGACACCAACGGCTACGAGCTGGACGCCGAACGGCCCCACGCCTGGCGCTATCGCGACTACGTCGTCAATAGCTTCAACGCCAATAAACCCTACGACCGCTTCCTGAAAGAACAGATCGCCGGCGACGAACTCTACCCCGGAGACCAAGCCGCCCTCATCGCCACCGGCTTCCATCGCGCCGGGCCCATCCACCT
>JANODS010001061.1:0-2820 GCA_031412835.1 Acidobacteriota bacterium
AACGGTAGGGAATGCCGAGCTCCTCGGCATATCCGAGGGCGGCGGCGACGCCGGAATCCGGCACGGGGACGACGATATCGCCGACGGCGGGATGTTCCTGCGCGAGCAGCCGGCCCATGCGTTCGCGGGATAGCTGGACGGGCCGACCAAAGACGACCGAATCCGGACGGGAGAAATAGACGTGCTCGAAAACACAATGTGCCTTGTTGCGGCGGGGGGCCCACTGCTCGCGAGAGACACCTTCGGGGCCGACGATCACCATTTCGCCGGGCTCGACCTCGCTCTGATAGACGGCGTCGACTAGGTCAAACGCGCAAGTCTCCGAGGCAAAAACGTAGCCGATTTTGTGCTTGGAGATCTCCATCTTGCCCATCGCGAGGGGCCGAAACCCGTGGGGATCGCGGGCGACAATGATGCGGTCTTTCGCGAGAAAGACGAGGGAAAACGCGCCTTCGAGTTGGAGCAGAGCTTCGCGCAAAGCTCCGGCGAGGGTCCGTTCGCGGGACTTGGCGACAAGGTGGAGGATGACTTCGGTATCACTCGAAGCCTGGAAGATCGAACCTTCGGCTTCAAGCTCGCGGCGCAGTTCCGTGGCGTTCGTAATGTTGCCGTTGTGGGCAACGGCGATGAGGCCTTTATTACAGGCAACGCTGAAGGGTTGGGCGTTGAGCGCTTTCGAATCTCCGGTGGTGGAGTAGCGGGTGTGGCCAATCGCCATATGACCCGGGAGACCGGCCAGCACCTCCGGCGTGAAAATATCGGCCACGTGGCCCATGCTCTTGTGGCAGAGCAGTTGGCGGCCGTCGCTGGAGGCGATGCCCGCGGATTCCTGACCTCGATGCTGGAGGGCGTAGAGACCTAAATAGGCTAAATTAGCGGCCTCTTCGTGGCCGTAAATGGCAAAAACGCCGCATTCCTCGTGGAGCTTGTCATCATCGATATCTGTCTCATGCATGGAGCGCATTCTCCAGGGCCGAAGCCCAAGGTTGCTGAAGTTCTTCGATGGCCGCGCTAAGGTAACCCTCAATAACGACCTGACCTTTGACGGTTTTGCCAATAACCAGAGCGGGCACTCCCAGCTTATCGGCAATTTTCGATATTTCTTCGGGCGAATTTGTCGACAACAAGATGCGCGACGGCGCTTCGTGGAACAGTAAGAGTTCGGGACGGAGAGAGGACGGGGGCAGCGTGACCGCTGCGCCGATGCCGTCGAAACTAGCTTCCGCTAGGGCGACGGCGAAACCACCGTCGGAGAGATCGTGGGCGGAGGCGGCGAGGCCGGCGGCGACAATCTCTCGGATGGCGAGGTGGACGTTCTTTTCAATAGCCATATCGAGCGCGGGGGGGAGGCCCCACATCTGCTTCAACAGGACGTAGGCGTATTGGGTGCCACCGAAGTGGACTTCGTCAGAGGTGCCGATGCCGCCGAGCAGCATAACGGTGAGGCCCTCGGACTGGAAACGGCTCGGCACAGGTGCCTGAGTGGGCAGCAGTCCGACGATGCCGATGACCGGGGTGGGCAGGATGCCTTCGCCGAGCGTCTCGTTATAAAGGCTGACATTGCCGCCGGTGATGGGCGTTTCAAAGAAGGTGCAGGCGTCTGCCATGCCTTCGATAGCTTCGACGAGTTGGGCCATGATTTCAGGGCGCTGGGGGTTGCCGAAGTTGAGATTGTTGGTGGCGGCGACAGGCAGGGCTCCAACGGTGGACACATTGCGGCAGGCTTCGGCGACAACGAGTTTGGCGCCTTCGCGGGGGTCAAGGTAGCAGTAGCGGCCGTTGCCATCGAGGGAGACGGCGACCGAGGTGCCGGTTTCTTTGATGCGCACGATGGCCGCGTCGCCGCCGGGGCCAGCGAGGGTGTTGGTGCGGACCATGTAGTCGTACTGCTCGTAGATCCAACGTTTGCTGCAGAGATCGCCGCTGGAGAGTAGCGAAACAAGATCGGCTTTGAGATCGGTGGAAGCGAACGCCGGAGCTTCCATGGGCACGTTGCGGTGCGGCTTGGTGTGCGGGCGATCGTAGAGCGGGGCTTCGTCGGCCAAGTCGCGATTGTTGATTTCAGCGATCAGTTCCCCGTGGTTGCGGACCCGCAGCATGCCATCGTCGGTGACGACGCCGACGGTGGCGGCGTCGAGGCCCCACTTGTCGAAGATGTCGAAGATCTCCTGTTCACGGCCCTTCTCAGCGACCAGCAGCATGCGTTCCTGCGATTCGCTGAGCATGATTTCGTAAGGCGTCATGCCGGTTTCGCGTTGGGGCACGTGCATCAGATCGATTTCGACGCCGGTGCCGGCGCGGCTGCCCATTTCGCAGGTGGAGCAGGTGAGGCCGGCGGCGCCCATGTCCTGGATGCCGACGACGGCGCCCGAATGCATGGCTTCGATGCAGGCTTCGAGCAGGAGCTTTTCGAGGAACGGGTCGCCCATCTGCACATTGGGGCGTTTCTGCTTCGATTCCTCGGTAAACTCGTCGGAGGCCATGGTAGCCCCATGGATGCCGTCGCGACCGGTTTTAGCGCCGACGTAGATGACGGGGTTGCCGATGCCTTCAGCGCGGCCGAAGAAGATTTTGTCCTTGGGGATGACGCCGAGGGCGAAGACGTTGACGAGGGGGTTGCCGTCGTAGGACTTATGAAACACGCACTCGCCGCCGACGGTGGGCACGCCGAAGCAGTTCCCGTAGTGGGCGATGCCGGCGACGACGCCTTCGAGGATACGGCGGTTGCGAGGGCCGGTTTGGGGGTCGTCGAGGGGGCCGAAGCGGATGGAATCGAGGACGGCGATGGGGCGGGCTCCCATCGTGAAAATGTCCCGCAGG
>JANODS010001062.1:0-2664 GCA_031412835.1 Acidobacteriota bacterium
GCCTTTTGATGTTGCCGCCGAAACCCAGGAACAAGTCTCTGGAATAGAATCCCTGTCTGTCGGGGGCCGATAGCGAGTAACCATCTCCAGAAAGCGCAAAGCAGCCAAACGGTCGATACTCCGCAATTGCATCCGCGCTTCTGTCGTGAAGGGGAAACGCAATGTTCGGAACTAGTCGAGTAGGTTCTCGACTATCTCCGAGTAACTACGGCACACGACGGTGTCACCCGCATCGCCCTGTGCAAGACCCCGACGGATCGATTCGGCAAACTCCGGACCAATCGGTTCTTTCGAAATGATCGTCAGGAAACGCTCCGCAGTGGCGATCTCCGCCTCAGGAGGCGAGTCGACGAGTTCGTGGAGGACGTTTCGGCTGGACATTGACCTTCAACCACAGGCTACCGCGGTCATCCGCTTGGAAACCATCGCGGTTCGTGAAACAGGTTACGAGGGTGCTTCGTCGCAAGGTCTTCGATTCCCCACCCGCCTCGGAGTCCTCAGACCCTGGCGACCACCGCGTCCTGGCCAGACGCGCTAATCAACCTTTCGATATCCTCCGGGTCCCCGGTAAGAATCACCCCCTTGCTGCGGTGAGCGACAACCACAACCACGGCGTCCACCACATCCGCCGTTCCAGTCTTGGCCAAGAGTCGCCCTGCCGCGTGCGCGTCGATCTCCCCGAGCGGCACAATCCGACAGCCTGCCAGGAAACGACGGAGTTGGGCTTGCTGCGGAGACCGGCTGACTTGAGCGACAACCGGTGCCGGAACCAAAGGAACGGCGCCAAACTCTAATCGGGCCTTGTGTTCCGCCCATGTCCGTCGTTCGTTGCGATCCGCGGCCACCAGCACCGCGGCATCGTAGACGAAGTTGCTCACGCGGAACGCCGAGCCCTTCTCGGGGCTCGCAACAGTTGTGCTCGCACGCTTCGGCGGGCCTCATCCATTTCCGCCTCGGTAAATTGTCCTTGCTCCTTTTCCCACAGCGCGACCGCCGCCAAGCCCGCCCGCCGTTGCAGAGCCTCACGCGCGGCATCGGTCATCCAAGCGGAGACACTCACGCCCTCGCGGCCGGCTGCGGCGAGAATACTCTCGTGAATTTTAGGGTCCACGGTGATTGCAAGCTTAGGGGATGGATTACCACGAGGCATAAAAGTATCCTACCACAGTAGGATACTAGGGACGCCGCTCCAACCCTTACTTCTTGCCACCCTGGACAAAAGTCGCCCAAGTCAGCCGCGGCGTGGTCGAACCACTAACTGCCCGATCCAAATCTGCGAATCGAGTCTGTGGCAAATGCCCAAGCCAACCCTCCCGACCCTCGCTAAATGCCATCGAGCCGGCGCAATCGCCCCACCGGAAAAAGTTCATGGACCCACCGGATTTGGTCGAGCGCGGCAAGCCAGCGAACACCTTCTCACGCCTTACGCACTCCCCTGGCGACGAAGGAGACGAAGATCGTTCCGCGAACCGTTAACTACCCTGAGAACTTCGACACCGTTTTCGAAGGAGCGATACAAGCTGAGTATCTACTCGAAATCAGCTACGCGAAATAGACGAAGCATCTTCAGATCGCGGTTGCGGAGCTTCGGATTCCATCCCATCTCTGGCTGCGTCGCAAGCAGCGAGAAGGTTTCGTGGGCCGAAACCAGGAATCGGTGACCAAGCTCAGGGCTCGATTCCCGCGCGTCGTAAAACGCCTGATCGTCCAGGTCTGTATCGGCCCTCGGACGAGGCAGACAGCGTACTTCACTCAACGAGGGCCCGTCCGCCTCAAGCGTTCGTCCAGCAATCGGTGTTTCGCTTCCCAATAGCCGGGACCAATCTCCATCAACGCGCCAAAGTTCAGTCCCTCAAAAGCAAGCGCTTGGAGTTCCTCTTCCGCGGCTTGGTCGCACCGACCAAACGCTCCACGTAAGCTGAAACCGTGATTCCTTCGTCTTCGGCCCTCTCGCGGATTCTTTCCTCCAGTTTTGGATCGATTGTTATGGTCATACTATGCCTTCAGAAAACATCCCGCAATCGAGCAGCATCCTGCTCGGAAGTCAGCTACATATCCAATCGACGATCCAACGGCCGAATTTCCAGCTCAAGACTGTTCATAAATTCAACTCTAGCAGCCACCAAGGGGCCTCCTCAAGGGTCTTGGTTCCGCTCTCTTTCCGCTCCGGCGGCCCGACTCGGCTCCCTGTGCGGGGTAGCTTCTGGAAAAGTAGTTGACACCGGAAAACCCAACCAAGCCCTCGACCTCAATCCCCCCAAACGCGACATCTAGCAGGAGTGCCCTCCCCAATTTCGACCAGCCTTCACTGCCGCCAACAAACCTCGGGAGAGCCTCATAGACCCGCGCCGCGGACGGCACCGGCCCGCTGGTTCGCGATCCGACGACGGGCAAATATCGTCGCACCCGGCTCTTTGTCTTTTCCCTCGGATATCCCGCCGTCAATCGCCACAAAAAACCAATAGAATCAATCGAAAACCCAACTCGAGCAGCCGCACTCGTTCTGGTCTTTTAAAAATCCGCCAATAACTCCCTCCGAATCAACAAGTTCCGGCTCTGGTTTTCAATTTTACCTCTCTGCCGAATTCCCTTCACCGCACATAAAAATAAAGATAAGTCCCAATCTCCTCAACCACCTATAAGGAATTCCCGACCACCCTCCGA
>JANODS010001063.1:0-5087 GCA_031412835.1 Acidobacteriota bacterium
TCTTCTCGTTGTAGATTTTGATCCCTTCGCGGTCCACCTTGCTCGCAAACCCAATGATTCCCGCCCCCAAACCCTGCGTCTGCTGCGATCCCATCGCCGCCGCCAACCCCTGCGGATTCGGCGTCGTCAGCAGCCGCCGGATCATGTCCGTCGCCGGATTCGCGTTGATCCCGTTCGGCGTCTGACCCGTCATCGGCCCCGTCAACGGCGGCCCAAAACTAGTCGACCCACTCCCCGGCAACCGCAGCGAACCATTGTTCGCCGGCACCGCCGTAAAGCTGCCACCCACGCTGTAGCCGCCTCCGCCCACCGTGTACGCCCCACTTCCTGGCTGTTGCTGCTGCTGCGCCACCTGCCCCCCGGTCTGCGAATTCGCCGCCCCGGTCGGATATCCGCCCTGCTGCCCAAACGGACCCGGCAGTCCCGGTGCCGTCGGCACGCCCGCTTGGAATCCCGGAGGAGGAGGAGGCGGTGCCCCCTCTCCCCCCGGCTGTCCATTCGCCGAAACCATCCCCGGAGCCCCCGGCATCTCCGACGCCCGCCGCGGCCCCCCCGCCATCTGCGCGTTCGGGTCCGTGATAATCGTCGCCGTCGACCCCACCGAGTAAGGGTTCGGAGCCTCCGTCACGCCCGTCCCCGTCTCCCCCGGCTTAGCCTGCTTCTTCACGAGCGAGTCCGTCAACTTCCCCGACGCGTCCGCATGGATCACCCGCCAATCGTCCTTCCCCGTAAACGGATCCACATACCGCCGCCGTATGAACCGAATCCCATTCGTCTGCTCCAGCTCCTCAATCGACTGCGGCAGCTTCTTGTTCTTCCGCTGGAAAAGCTGCACCCCTCGGATGTACTGCTCCCCCCGCTCCACCAGCATCTCTTCCTTATTTCGCTGCGCCTCAAACGCCAGCCTCGGCAGCTCCATATAGAGCACCCAAGCCATCGCCGCCGCCATCGCAAACACGAACAGCATCGCAAAGCCGGAATCTGGTCGCCGCCGTTTCATCTATCCCTGCTGCTCCTCTAAGTTCAACGTCTGCTCGCTCTTGAACTCCAAGTCTTCCATCACCACCGAGTTCAACCCGATCCGGATCACCTTATAGCGCTTCTGAATCACGTCGCCCTCCCCAGCCACAAAAATGTCCTCGCCGTCCAGGAAGAACGCCCGCTTCGTCTTCGTCCGGGCTCCCCCGACGAAACCATAAAACTTCAGACGCATCGGCGGAGCCTGCGGTTTCTGCGGCTGTGCCCCCGGCGTCATCAGGTTGATCGGCGGCCCCGGCGGCGGGGTCAACTTCGCCCGATCCACCGGCGGCTTCGGGAAGATCTTCGGCGGATCCGGCTGCTTCGGAGCCGGGGCGGCCCCAAAGTCGAAAATCGTCCGCGTCCCCCCTTCAATCTTCACACTCGCTAACCGTTTCACCAGCTCCAGCCGCAACGTCGGGTCAATCGTCGTCGGGTCCACCCGATCCTCCACCCGTCGCGACTTCAATACCGGCTTAAACTCCTGCACCGCCGCCCGCAGCGCCGGCCTTGGCTTCGTCTGGCTCACCGCCACCACCGGAAGCGTCCGCGGCCCGCCGACCATTGGAACCACTGGCCGCGCCGCCGTCGTCGCGCTCTGCTCCGACCGAGGCGAATCCCCCCCGAAGTACCAACCGACCGCTCCTATGGCCAACACGCCCACCAAAATAGCCACCTGCTTTGGCTCTGCCCCGAGCTTCATCGCGTCCCTCCGCCATTCTGGGCGACGACCGCCAACGGAGCCTCGCGGATAAACGTATTCGCCCGCATATTGATGTTCAGCACCCCAGTCCCTTGCTGCGGCGAAGCCGAAAGAGCTTCGATGATCACGAGCCGAGGGGCTTTGTCCACTTCCCGAAGAAAGTGCAACAGGTCCGCATAGGTCCCTTCGTAGTTCCCGTTGATCGACAGCATGGAGAGTTCATCCGAGCCTTCCACCGGGTCTTCCACAAACCCGTGTTCTTTCACCCGGACCCCCGCCCGCTTCGCCATACTCGTCACCTCGTCGACCACGGTGGAATAGGTGGTCGGCCGACTCAGGAAGTAGGTGGCCACAAAGTCGTCGCCCTCTTTCCTGCCCCGGTCCATGTTCGTAGTTAGCTTCTTCGTCCGGTCTAACGACCCCTTCCGTTCTCTTGCCTGTCCCCGCAGCGCGCTCAATTGGGCTTCCATGTCTTGTGCCGACCCGCCGAACGGTGCAAACACGAACCATCCCGCGATCAGGTTCAGCCCCAACAGCACGAGGACAATCACCCGAGGCAGGTCCAGCTTGATATTGCCAAGGTTAAAGTTCTTGGGCATAGTTAACACTCCGTAGACACCGAATCTCACCCCGACCCCAAACCCACGCGCCCCAGCCCGCCGCGATAGCTCCGCGTCCCGCCACCATTCCAGATTCCGCCACCGCTCCGCGGCCAGCGACCAATCCGTATCTCGCCACTTTTCGAAGTCCCGCGACCGCCCCGCGTCCCGCCACCGCACAAAATCCCTCAACCGCACCCGCGCCCTTCTCCAGCCCAGAGTCCCGCGAAACCGCGCCGTGCCTTGGCAGCACCCGCTCTTCGAGTCCAAGCCGCAGCCCGCTCGTCATCCCCCTAACTTCAGAGCTTCTGCGCATAGTTCACACTCACTCGATACCGGTACAACGGCTCACTCTGCGAAGGCGGCAACATCGTCGCCATCGACGGAATCGAAAACACCGCCGAACTCTCCATCCGCTTCAGCAGATCAATCACCGGCTCAATACTCTGCGCCGCCACCGTCATCTCTAACTGAATCTCGTTCTTCGCGTTCGCCTGCGGACGCAGTGCCACCAGGCGGACATTGTGCGGCATCACCTGCTCCAAGTCCGCAAATAGCCGCGACCAACTGATCCCCTTCCGCGCAATCAACGTGTTCAGAAACACGCTCCGCTCCAGCACATCGGCGTTCTCCACCTTCCGCATCGACGCCTCGAGCGTCGCCTGCTCGCCCCCCATGCCCGCCACCTGCTTTTCGGTCTGCGCGATCGCCGCTACCAAGTCGCTCTTGGCCTGCCGCTCGTTCACAATCATCAGCACCAGCAGCCCTAACGTCACCGCCAGCAACCCCGCCGCCACGCTCGCAAAAATCGTGACCGCCCGGTCCCGCCGAAACGGCTCGCTCGATAAGTTAATCGGATACCGCACGCTAGTTCCGGCCTCCCGCCGCCAGATATCCCAATAATCCCGCATTCGTCGCCGCTGGCGCTCCAAACGGGCTTTGCAACGGCGCCACCGGCAACTCCACATCCGATGGCAACGACGCCAGCCCGCACAGATGCACCGACTGCGGCCGCGTCTTCAACTCATCCTCCAGGTAAGCCAACGTCGGGTACAACACGCCCCCCAACTCCTCCTCGTCCGCCGTCGCCAACTCCACACAGCGCAGCAAACGCAGGCTCCCGCCCATCGTCACCGCAATCGTCAAAACTTTGTTCGCCAGCTTCACCAGCACCCGGCACCCGTCCGCCGGCACCAAATCCAGCGCCGCCAACGTCGACGTCGTAATCCGCCCCGGCCACAGCCCCGCCACCCGAAACGGAGCCTCGTATTTGGCCAAAATCTCCAGCGAAACCAACGTCGCCAGCACGTCCACTTCTTTCGCCGACCCCTGCCGCGGCTGGACAAAACAGCTCACCGCCGCCGCGTCCACGTCAAACGGCACCGTCTTCTTCATCCGAAACCGCACCAGCGCCCGCTGCTCATCCGGGTCCACCGGAAACTGGCTAAAGTCCAATACCGCCATCCGCGCCGCATAGTCCGGCAGAATCAAAACCGCCGTGCGCCGCTTCCGCCCCGTCTCCGGCCCCGCTGCTTCGCGAATCGCCTTCAAGAACGAGTCGTTCCGCAGGATATTGTCCTCAATCGGCGAAATCCGCAACGTCTCCGCCTCGTACGAAGTCCACTGCGGAGACCCGCCCCGCACCGCGTACGCCAGCCCCTGCGTCGAGATCTCAAAACTCAGGTCCGGTGCCGGATCCGCCAACAAACGATGAATGGAATCGGTAATCGCCATCAACCCTCGATAAACGTCACTTTATTGATCTCGCGCAGCGTCGTAATCCCCGACCGCACCCGCTCAATCGCACTCTCGCGCAGCGTCGACATCCCTTCGCTTCGCGCATACCGCTTAATCTCACTCGTGGGCCGCCGGTCTAGAATCATCTCCCGAATCTTCTCGGACATGTCCAGCAACTCATGAATCGCGCTTCGCCCGTGATACCCCGTCCCGCCGCATTCAAAGCAGCCCGCGCCTTCGTAGAACGTCACGCCCACCCAATCTTCCGGCTTCAACGCCGAATCGATCAACTCCTGCTCGGTCACCACCGCCGGCCGCTTGCAGTGCTCACAGATGTTCCGAACCAGCCGCTGCGCCAAAATGCAGTTCATCGCCGACACAAAGTTGTACGGCTCCACGCCCATATTCAAGAACCGGCCCAGCACGTCAAATACGTTATTCGCATGGACCGTCGTGAACACCAAGTGGCCCGTCAGCGCCGAGTTGATCGCAATCTGCGCCGTCTCCTGGTCGCGGATCTCGCCCACCAGAATCTTGTCCGGGTCGTGCCGCAAGATGCTCCGTAGCCCGCGCGCAAACGTCAGCCCCTTCTTCTCGTTCACCGGAATCTGCGTGATGCCTTTGAGCTGATACTCCACCGGGTCTTCAATCGTGATGATCTTGTCTTCGTCGTTCTTGATCTCGCTCAGCGCCGCGTACAGCGTCGTCGTCTTGCCCGACCCCGTCGGCCCCGTCACCAAAACCATCCCGTACGGCTCTTTGATGTACAGCCGAAACTTGCGAACGTCGTTCTCCGAAAAGCCCACCACGTCCAGCGAGAGCTTCGAAAACTTCTCGCTCATCGACTCTTTATCCAGCACCCGAAGCACCGAATCCTCCCCATGCACCGTCGGCATCACCGACACGCGGAAGTCGATCAAACGGCCCTTGTAACGCACCCGAAAACGCCCGTCCTGCGGCACTCGGCGCTCGGAGATATCCAGCTCGCTCATCACCTTGATACGCGAGATAATCCGCGAACTCCAGTCCTT
>JANODS010001064.1:0-7622 GCA_031412835.1 Acidobacteriota bacterium
CGCCCGCGCGTGGCCGCGGAAGCGAGCTTCAGGTGGGAAACGTGCACGGCAATGCCCGAGCGGCGTCCCTTGCGGCGGGCCGACTTGCGCATGCGGCAGATTGCACTCGGACCGGTAGCGGTCTTCGGGCTTGGCGGCGAGGGACTTGTTCAGAATGACGGCGAGGTCGGCGTACCCGTGGCGGGACGGGAGCGGAGCGGGGTCCACGTCTTGGGTGGCTCGTCGCCAGGTATCGACCATGGAGGCGGTATCGCCGAAGGGCCAGCGGCCGGCCACAAGTTCATAAAGGATGACGCCGAGCGAAAAGATATCGCTAGCGGTGGTGACTCCTTGGTTGCGCAACTGCTCGGGGCTGGCGTAGCGGGGCGTGCCCATCGCCATGGTGGTGGTGGCCTCGCCGCCGATGACGATTTTGGCGATGCCGAAATCGAGGAGTTTGGGCTGGCCGTCGGGGGTGACGAGGATATTGGAGGGCTTGATGTCGCGGTGCACGACAAGGTTACGATGGGCGTAAGCAACGGCACCACAGATTTCCCGAAAAAGGCCGAGGCGGGAGCGGAGATCGAGGTCGCGTTCGGCACAGTAATCGAGGAAATTCTTGCCTGCGACGTACTCCATCACCATGTAGAGCGCACCATCAGGGGTGGCACCGCCGTCGAGGAGGCGGGTGATATTGGGATGGTTGAGTCCGGCCAGGATCTGCCGTTCGTCGCGCAACCGCTGCTCTAGCGCTTCGTAACCCGGGGCATGGGCGCTGAGCATTTTGATGGCGACTTTTTGGGTGAACTGGCCGTCGACGCGGCTGGCTAAGTAGACGGTTCCCATGCCGCCGGTGCCCAGGACGGCTTCACAGCGGTAGGGGCCGAATTGGGGTAGGCTGCGTTCCTGGACTTCGGGCATTCGATTGGTATAGCGACAGGTGTGGGCAAATCGCCTCAAAGTGATCGTACAATCGCATATGCGCTTCCTGGTGTTCCTGCTGCTTGCCGGCAATGCTTATGCCCAGCTTGCTTTGGTTCGCGAGAGTTATTCGAAGTATGAGTATCGGGTGCCGATGCGGGACGGGGTGAAGTTGTTCACTTCGGTGTACGTGCCGAAGGATGTGATTACGGAGGGGAAGACGTATCCGATTCTGCTGCAGCGGACGCCTTATTCCGTTCGGCCTTACGGAGCCGATCAAGTTCGGGAGAATCTGGGACCTTCGGAACTTTTCCTCAAAGAGAAGTTCATTTTCGTGTACCAGGATGTCCGCGGGCGGAACATGTCGGAGGGAGAGTTTACTTTGACCCGGCCACACAAGCCGGGGAAGGCTGGCCCGAAGGATACGGACGAATCTTCCGACGCGTTTGACACGATCGAGTGGTTGTTGAAGAATATACCCGGAAATACAGGCAAGGTAGGGATTTGGGGGATTTCGCAGCCGGGGTTTTTCGCGTCAGCGGCGATGATTGACGCCCATCCGGCGCTGGTGGCGGTTTCGCCGCAGGCTCCGGTGACGGACTACTACTTGGGAGATGATTCCTATCATAATGGGGCGTTCATGCTGGCGCACCGGTTCCGTTTCTACCAGGGGTTTCAGCCAAGGGGAGCGGAGCCGACTGCCCCGGCCACTGCCGCGGCTCCCGGGATGAATTTCGGGACACCCGATGGGTATGAGTTCTACCTGAACTTGGGCAGCTTAGCGAATGCGGAGGAGAAGTACTTCAAGCGGCAGCAACCATTTTGGACGCAACATATGGAAAACGCGGCATATACCGAATTTTGGAAGTCGCGTTCGATCTGGCGGCACTTTCGTTCGATTCGTCCGGCGGTGTTGACGGTGGGCGGGTGGTATGACGCGGAGGATCCGATGGGTCCGCTGCGGACGTTCCAAGAGGTGGATGCGCATACGCCGGTGGGGAAGAACATGTTGGTGATGGGGCCGTGGACGCATGGCGGGTTTGCGCGGGGCGACGGGGATCGGGTGGGCAATATTAACTTCGGTTCGAAGACGGGACTCTATTATCGTCAACAGATTGAGTTTCCATTCTTCATGCATTACTTGAAGGCGAAGGGCGACGGGAATCTATCGAAAGCATGGATTTTCGAGACCGGGCTGAATCAGTGGCGGCGGTTTGACGCGTGGCCGCCGAAGCAGGCGGTGGCAAGAACGTTGCACTTGGCTTCGAACGGACAATTGGCGTCGCAGGCGGCGACGCAGGATTCGTACGAGGAGTATGTGTCGGATCCGAATCGGCCGGTGCCGTACTTGGCTCATGTTTCGCTGGCGGTTCGGCCGGATTATATGACGGAGGACCAACGGTTTGCGGCGACGCGGCCCGACGTGCTGGTGTTCAAAACGGAACCGTTGACGCAGGATGTGACGTTGATGGGGCCGATTGGGGTAGACCTGAAGGTGTCGACGACGGGGACGGATTCGGACTTTGTGGTGAAGGTGATCGACGTTTTTCCGGGGGACTATCCCGACTTCAACGCTCCAGCGGTGGTGCCGGGCGCCCCGCCGCGCCAGGAGCCGGCAAATACGATTCGGATGGGCGGATACCAGCAACTGATTCGGGGGGAGCCGTTCCGCGGGAAGTACCGGAAGAGCATGGAGAAGCCGGAGCCGTTTCTGCCGGGGCAGCCGGATCGGATTCAGTTCGACTTGCCGGACGTGGCCCATACGTTTCGGGCCGGGCACCGGATTATGGTGCAGGTGCAGAGTTCGTGGTTTCCGCTGACGGACCGCAACCCGCAGAAATTTCTAGACATTCCGAAGGCGCTTTCGACCGATTTTGTGAAGGCGACGCAGCGAGTTTACTTGGGCGGGGCGGACGGGTCGAAGCTGACGATCCGGGTGTTGCCGTAGTTTAAGCGCCGTAGAAGTTTTTGGGCCAGGCGTGGCGGGCTAGACGAGCGAGGATCTCGGCGGGTAGGGGGCCGAAATTGCTGACGGCGAGGTTGGCTTCCACGTTTTTGACTTGGCGCATGCCGGGGATGACGGTGGAGACGGCGGGTTGCGAAAGAACCCATCGAAGCGCGATGTCGGCGAGGGTGCCGGGAACGTCCGAGAGATCCCGGCGGAGGGCGGCGACGTGGTCGACGACCTGCTGTTTGCGAACTCCTTTGAAGTAAGCTTCGCGGAACTCGCCGGGGGAGAAGACGGTTTCGGCAGTGATGTTGCCGGTGAGGGCGCCTTCGTCGAGGGGGCAGCGGGCGAGGACGCCGACGTTGTGGGTGGCGCAGGCGGGGAGCAGGTTTCGGAGCGGGGTGGGGTCGAAGATGTTGAGGATGACCTGGACGGTATCAATGAGGCCGGTTTCGATGACGGAGAGGGCGGAGTCGGGTTGGTGGTCGTTGATGGAGATCCCGAAGTATTTGACCTTGCCGGAGGCTTTTAGGGTTTCGATGCCGCGCCGCCAATCGTCGGCGGCGAGCCATTCGGGGCTCCAGACGTGGAACTGTTGGAGGTCGATTTGCTCGACGCCGAGGTTGCGGAGGCTTTCGTCGGTGGACGCGAGGATGTAATCGAGGGGGAAGACGTCGGCGATGGGGATGCCGGGTTGGGCGGGCCAAACTTGATTCTTAGGCGGGATCTTAGTGGCGACCCAAACGCGTTGGCCGGAGAAGTCCCGGACGGCTTGGCCGATCAGCTTTTCGGAGTGTCCTTCGTTGTAGGCTAGGGCGGTGTCGATGAAGTTCAGACCCAGTTCGAGGGCGCGGCGCAGAGCTGCGAGGGACTGGGAATCGTCGCCGCCGAGCCATTGCCGACCACCGATACCCCAAGCGCCAAAGCCGATTTCACTCACTTCGATGCCGGTCCGGCCGAGTTTACGCATTTGCATTGAAACTCCAGTTTAGAATAGGGGCGTATGCGGTGGCTTCTTAATTTCATTGTCATTATCTCGGTCGGGGCGATGGCTTGGGCCGCGAACACGAAACTGTACTTGACGGACGGGACTTGGCACAGCGTGCGGGAGTACCAAGTGTTGGCCGACCGGGTGCGGTATTTTTCCGTCGAGCGGAGCGATTGGGAGGAGATTCCGCTGGCGCTTGTCGATTTGAAGAAGACCCAAGGGGACTTGGCGGAGAAAGAAGAGTCGCTCAAGGCGGAGAAGAAGGCTGAGGCGGAGGAGTTGCAAGCCGAACGGGATGTACGGCGGGAGGTTCGGGCGGTGCCGAAAGAGCCGGGTTTGTATTTTGTTTTGGAGCAGGCGAAGTTTCGGACGTTAAAACAGGCGGAGTTAAGGGTGGTGAGCAATAAGCGCCGGTCGCTATTGGCCAAGCTGGCACCGATTCCGATTGTGTCGGGGAAGAGCACGTTGGAAATTGACGGGACGGCAAGTGCGATGGTGTTGGAGGCGGATCGACCGGAGTTCTATTTGCGCTTGTCGGAGGTGGAGCGTTTCGCGCTAGTGAGGCTTTGGCCGGGAGTGAATGCAAAAATTCCGAGCCGGATCGTGGAGAAGTGGGAAATTCTGCCGATAGTCAAAGAGGTCGTTCGGGAACGGCAAGAGGTTGAGATCTTCCGCAAGCAGGTGGGAGACGATTTATACAAGGTCTGGCCGATGGAGCCGATTGCCCCGGGCGAGTACGCGTGGATGCAGTACACCGAAGGGAAAGAGAATACGCAAGTGTGGGATTTTTCGGTACAGCGGGCGAAGTAACAGTTTGGGGGGCTAACGCATCACCCAATACGAGCGAAACGATAAGTCGTTGTCTTCAAACGAGTTCTATTGTATTCTGAAGATGACTTGGCTAATAAGGTTACCGTGATTAACAACAAAAAAACACCAATCGGGGGAGGATCCTCGTCTATGTGCCGTAGACTTTTAGCAGCGTTCGCGCTGTTTGCACTCTTTGCTACGTCGGTCTTCGCGCAAGGGTTAAGCACCAATGCGACGAAGGACGACTGGGAAGAAATCAATTTTGAGACGGGTTCGGCAGTTTTGGCCGATGGATTCCCGAGCTTGCTTCGCTTGGCCGAATTGATGGCCAAGAATGATGGCTACCGGGTGAAGATTGAAGGGCACGGCGACCCGAATACGCCCCAGCGGATTGCCGAGAAACTCGGCATGGCGCGGGCGAACACCGTGAAGCAGTTTCTTGAGAAGTATGGGGCTCGTCCGGCGCAGAGCACCGTTTCGACGGCCGGAAATGCTTCGCCGAAAGTGGGGAACGCCACCAAGGACGGCCGATTTATGAATCGGCGGGTGAATTTGAACGTGACCGATCCCCAAGGTCGGAACGTATCGGCGGCGGGAGTGGGCGACGCGATTCGCAACCTGAATGCGGCCACGGGCGGCCCGGCGGCGATGGCCGATCCAAAATGTTGCGACGAGATTTTAAAGCGGCTCGATAAGTTGGACGACATCCTGGCGTTGTTGCGCGGGATAAAAGCGGACCACGATGGGCTGAAGAAAGAAGTAGATGGGCTGAAGGCGGCGAATACGGCGGCAGCGGCACAGTCTGCGACCACTGCGGCTGCTGTGGCAGCGCTTCCGAAAAGGGAAGATATGGCGGCGGCGGCGACGAAGGCTACCGACGAGGCCATGACCAAAGTGGCAAACAAGAAGCTTTCGCTGCTCGGCTTGAATGCCGGAGCGGATAGCCAAGGACGATTGACGTTTGCGGGTAAGGGACGGTTCTTCAATCCGTTCAATGACAGCGTGGCGTTGCAAGCGGAAGGCGAATTCATGTACTTCCGGGATCGCCAGGAAGGGCAGTTCGACCTTGGTTTGGTGAATCGCTACAAGAAAGTTCAGATGGGATTGTTCTCCAGCTTCAAGCAGGTGAACATTCGCGAGTTCCAGAACGGCGGTACGCTGGGCCAAGCGGCGGCAACACTAGATTATGTGTTCAGCCGAGGCCGGGTCGGCGTGTTCGGAACCAAGGGGTTCTTGAACAATGCCATCGTGAACCGCAGTCTGCTCAGCCGGAATGTGTACGTCGAGAACTACCTACGGTTGGTTGATCAAGTGGGTGCCTCCGGCGCGGTCGCGCTTTGGAAGGATAGCTACATTGAGGGCAACCTGGGCTACCTGCGCACCTACAATGGCTCGAAGCCAGGTATGACCGCTCGGTTTGTGCAGCCGTTGAATTCGCACATCGCGCTTTCGATCGAAGGCGGATTGAACGAAACGATGGTGACCAAAGACAACTCTGGCGCGGTTCGCTTTGGAGTGTTGTTTGGAAGTTGGCTGCGTCCGAAGGATTATGGGACGGCGACGGGTCCGGTGCCGGTGGATATTCCGCGGGTTCGGTATGAGATGCTTTCTCGCCGGGTTCGGACAGGGAATGATGCCCCTGTGGCGGATGCTGGTCCAGACCAGATCGGCGTGAACTCGGGTACGATTCAATTGGACGGTTCTGGGTCCTACGATCCAGACGGTGACCCGATCACTTACGAGTGGCGGCAGATTGCGGGTCCGACGGTGACTTTGAACGGTGGAACGACCGCGCGGGCATCGTTTGCGGCCGCTGAAAACCAGACGTACGCCTTCCGTTTGACGGTGAAAGATCCGGGAGCGGCGATCGGTACGGCTCGGGTGACGGTAACGACGAGGGCTCCGCTGCAGGTGCGCATCCTGCGCTACCAGGCGAATCCTTCGAACATCGTCGCGGGGCAATCGTCTAACTTGTTGTGGCTCGTCGAGAACGCCGATAGCGTGGAGATTGCGGGGATTGGCCGCGTGGATTCCAAGCAGGGAACCTCGCAGGTGACCCCAACGCAAACGACGAGTTACCGGCTGACGGCGCGGAACGCGACGAGTGAGGTGACCGAGACGGTGACGGTTACGGTAACGCAGCCACCGGTTCGGATCATCACGTTTAACGCTTCTCCGGCGACCATCGTACGGGGCGAGTCTTCGACGCTGGCATGGCAGACCGAGAATGCCGAGACCGTCACCATCAGCAGCTTGGGCAACTCAGCTGTCAACGGTACGGCGCAGGTTTCTCCAACCGCCACGACGACCTATACGATCACGGCGACGGGCCGAGGTGGATCCACGGCGACTGCGACGGCGACCGTACAGGTTACCGCGGTGACGCCTCCAGTCGGTGGTGGTTTGCCGCGGATCATTCGTTTCACGGCGTCGCCGATGGACATCATAGCGGGTGCTACTTCGACGGTGAGCTGGCTGGTTGAAAATGCTGACACGGTGAATATTTCGAGTCTGGGTACGGTGGGGCTTACGGGCCAAGCACCGGTTAGCCCGACGGCGAACACGCTGTATACGATTACGGCGGCGAACGCGGCTGGCAGCGTTAGCTCGACGGTTGGGTTGAACGTGCGCCCGGCACCGCCGGTTCCGACTCCGGGACCGACGATCGCTTGCACGGTGAGCCCGACTTCGTTTACGACTCCGGGTGAGGCCGTCACGTTGAGCTTCACAGCTCAGAATAGCCGAGTGGTTACCTTCAACGGCCTAGGTACGACGAGTCCGATTGTGGTGCGTCCGACGGCGACGACGACCTATACGCTGATCGCGTATGGGGCGAATGACCAGACGGCGCAATGCCAAGCGACAGCCACGTTTTCGAATCCCGTAATCGTTCGGCCGAATCCAGACCCGGGTCCGAACGTGGAAACGATTTACCGCCAGTTGACGATCAGCGGCGTTAATTCGACTGATCCGGAT
>JANODS010001065.1:0-2371 GCA_031412835.1 Acidobacteriota bacterium
TCGCGAAGGGCAGAACCGGCCGATGCTCGGTCGCCAAGGTTTCCATTGGGCCTTCACGTTCAACTCCGAAGCGTCGCTGCTCGAAGGCAATCGCATCGAGGACTTGGGCGAAGCCGCGAGCCCCCGCTTTCGAACCACCGCGACCGTCGAAGGCTTCTCTCCGCTCGACCAATATCTGATGGGCCTTCGCGCTCCCGGCGACGTCCCGCCCACGTTCTACGTGCAGAACTCCGGCCTTTCCACCGCGCTCACTTCTCCGCGGGTCGGATCCACCTTTGGCGGCACCCGCCGAGACGTCGCGGTCGACGAACTCATTGCCGCCGAAGGCCGTCGCACGCCGGACCATACCGTCGAACAACGCCGCTACCGCATCGGCTTCGTGCTCATCGTCCCCAATGGCACCGCGCCCTCCGCCGCCGACTTGGCCAAGGTCGAACGCTACCGTACTGAATTCGAACGCGCCTGGACGCGGTATTCCGGCGGTCGCGCCAGCATGGACTCGACCTTTCGCCGCAACCTCCGCCTCAGCCTTGAACCCGCCATCGGCCTGCTCGCCAATCGCACCACCACCGCCACCGTCAGCCTGGACCGGCCCGCCGAAACGCCAACCCCCGTCCTCCTCCGCGTCGAATCCGGCCTCGCCTCGCTCCCCGCAAGCGTCACCATCCCAGCCGGACAAACCCGCATCACGTTCCCCCTCGCCGCGCTCCGCCCCGGCGTCGACGTCCTCCACGCGGAAGGCCCCGCCGCCTTCGCTCCCGTCGAAGCGCGCGTGCAAATTCTGCCGGCCGACGGCACGGGCATCGAAATCGTCGTCGTCAGCGATGCGGGCACGCCTCCCGTCTTCCGCGTTCAGGACGCAAACGAACTGCCTTACCCCGGCCTCGAACTCGCCGCCCGCAATCAGGTCGTCATCACCGACGCCGATGGCCGCGCTTCCTTCCCGGATGGCGTCGAAGCCGTCTCGCTCGTCGGCACCGCGGTCACCGGCGGCGTCCCTCGCCCACCGGCGCTCATCGTCGGCGGGGTTGTCAACGCCGCCTCCTTCCGGCCCGGCGTCGTCCCCGGCAGCATCGCGACCGCCTTCGGTGCCGACCTCCGTAACGCCTCGGTCACGGTCGGCGGCACCGTAGCCCGCGTCTTCTTCTCGAACGATACCCAGATCAATTTCGCCGTGCCGGCTGGGCTCCCCCTCGGCCCCACCGAAGTCACCGCACGGAACTCCGTCGGCGTCAGAACAGTTCCCGCCACCGTCCTCGCCGCCCAACCCGGCCTCTTCTTCGATGCCCCGTCCGGCAAGGCCGCCGCCATCCCGCGCGGCGACTCCATCTACGAAGTCTATGGCACCGGCTTCAGTTCCTCCCCGGTCACCGCGCGCTCCGGCACCCGCTCCCTCGAAGTACTCTTTTCCGGTGCTGCCCCCGGCTTCGTCGGCCTCCAACAAATCAACCTCCGCGGCCTCTCCCCCGGTGATCCGCTCACCGTCTCCACCGGCGGAGTCGACAGCAATACAGTAGCGTTACCATGAAGCATGGACCCGGAACGCCTTCGCCTCATCGAAACCGATAAACGCGAGCTCCACTGGCGTCGATGGGGCCCTTACCTAAGCGACCGCGCCTGGGGCACCGTCCGCGAAGATTACTCCTCCGATGGCACCGCCTGGGACTATTTCCCGTTCGAACACGCCCATCTCCGCACATTCCGATGGTCGGAAGATGGACTCCTCGGCATCTCCGACAATCACCAACGCCTCTGCTTCGGTTTGGCCCTCTGGAACGGTAAAGACCCTATCCTCAAAGAACGGCTCTTCGGCCTCGGGGGTCCCCAAGGCAACCACTCCGAAGACGTTAAAGAGCTCTATTACTTTCTCGACTCCACGCCAACGCACTCCTACATGAAGGCGTTGTATAAGTACCCTCAAGCCGCGTTTCCCTACCAGAACTTACTCGAAGAAAGCCGCCGCCGCGGTCGCCACGAACGCGAATACGAACTCCTCGATACCGGCATCTTCGACGAGGACCGCTACTTCGATGTGCAAATCGAATACGCCAAGGCCGACGTCGACGATCTCCTGATCGAAATCACAATAACCAATCGCGGTCCGGAAGCAGCCCCCCTCTGGCTCCTCCCGCAAATCTGGTTCCGCAACACGTGGACGTGGGGCCGCTCCCATTCCCCCAAGCCGGTGCTCTACAAAGTCAACGATCGCTCCATCGCCTGCAAACACCAGGAACTCGGCAGCTATATCTTTACCTTCGACGAACCCACCGCCCAACTGTTCACCTAAAACAACGGCGACAACGAACGGCTCTGGGGCGGCACTAACTCTGGATACGTCAAAAGTGCCTTTCATCGCTATCTGATCGACGGC